>JANNQO010000177.1:0-18481 GCA_031400795.1 Rubrivivax sp.
TTGCTTCCGATCCCGGGTTGTTCGGCCAGCAGCTTGATGGTTTCGGACAAGTCGGCGCCGATCGCGCCAGGCGCGGCCAGTCTGTTCGCAGCCCACCACTGTGCCGCCCGCCGAATCTCATTCGCCGCTCGCGCGGAGACCTTGATTTGCAGGGGCACACTCAGGCCCGGTCGGGAAGGGCTTCCAGGAGTTCGTCCAGGGACACGAAAGCGCCCCGCTCGATCTCGGCAAGTCCTTCGAGGAGTTCATCCTCCTCTTGCGGCGAGAGCGAGAAGCCTTCGTCGGCGCCGCGAGCGAGCACCGTAACCACAGTCCCTTCGACCAAGGGCAAGCCCTCGATCACGATCTTCCCGTTGACGACGGTGCCGGTGGCGACTTGCATGAGCGTGATCGTACCTCGTCACCTATCTCGATCGCTGTTCCATCACCAGCGCATCGACGAAGAACTTCGTCGCCCAGTTCAGCACCGCCAGCCGACCGTAGTCGCCCCACACCGGCCACGAGCCGGGCAGACCACCGCGCAGCCGAACATCGGGATTGCGGACATCGTGGCGCGCCATCAGATAACGATTGACCCGACGCGCTGCGTCCAGGTATTTCTGCTGCCCCGTCCAGGCGAAGAGTTCGCTCCAGACGATCGAGGTCTGCGCCGATCCGGTCAGGCAACACCACTTCACCGCGCCGCGGAACTGCTCGTCCTGGCGGCCGGGGATGAAGCCTTCGGCGTCCATCAGCTGCAACTGCGCATCGGCAGCGCGCTGCGCCGCGGCGAGCAGGTCTTGACGCTTCGTCAGCTTGGCGATGCCCACCAGGCCTTGCATGGTGTAGGCCAGCGTGTGCAGCAGCGGCCGCGCCGGATCGCTCAGGCAGCAATTGCGAAACCAACCGTTGGCCTGCTGCTGCGTCAGCGTGTATTCGGCGTTGCGCACGGCGGCGTCGACATAGCGCTGCTCGCCCAGGGCCACGCCAGCTTCGCACAGACCCCAGGCGGCCTTGACGTTGTAGAGCGTGGCGCCGGCCAGCGCGTAGCGCGAGTTGCCGCGGATCCAGTGGCCATTGGGCTCTTGCACGCTCAGCAGCCAGTCGGCGGCGCGCCGCGTGGCGGTCTTGAAGCGTTCTTCGCCGGTGCGCTGCACGAGTGCGCTCCAGCCCAGCAGCACCATGCCGGTGTTGAACACCGCCGGCGTCGGATCGCGGCTCACCTTGCCGCCCATCACCGCACCTTCGGGCATCTGGATTCCGATCTCCCAATCGCCCATCTGCACGGCGCGCTCGAGCAACTCGCTGTCACCGGTGGCGCGCTCGCGATCGACGAAGGTCTGGGCGATGTAGCCCGTGGTCTCGGGGTAGCTGCGGTCGAAGTGATCGCCGAAGCGCGTGCCGTAGGCCACGCCGCGGTCGCTGCCGGCGTCTTGCGCGCGCTTCAGCCATTCGATGGCTTCGTGCAGGTGCCGCGCCGGATCGAGATCGGCAGGATCGGGGTCGTACAGCGGCGACAACTCGCGCTTCTCGCGCGCTCGTTCGGGCAGGGCTTCGATCTGTCGCTTGATCTGTCGGGCGAGGTTCAGCATGGGCAGGTTCAATGCGCCGCTGGCGCCGGTTTCTTGCGCGCGTAGTGCGGCAAGGTCGATGTGCCCAGGCGCTCGAATCCGAGCGCCGCCAGGCGCTGGCCGAGCGTGTGCCCGTCCTGCCCGGGCACCTTGTGCACCTCCATCGTGATGCCCTCGATGCAGCCGGCGGTCTGCGCCGTCATCGCGCTGACGATGTCGTGTTCGGCGCCTTCGCAATCGAGCTTGAGGTAGTGGCAACGTGCGATGCCGCGCTCGTGCATCAGCCGATCCAGCGTGATCACCGGCACGCGCTGCTCGGTGCCGTGTGTGGTGGCGCGGCCGTTGACCTCGGCGTAGATCGAAGAGAACAGGCGGTTCGCATCGGCGTGCAGCACGATCTCGCCTTCATTGCCGCCCACCGCCATGCGCATGGCGGTAACGTTCGTCAGGCGGTTCATCTCGATGTTGCGTTGCAACTGGCGGAACGTCGACTCCTCCGGTTCGAAGGCGTAGACATGGCCGCCGGCGCCCACGCGCCGCGCCGCGGCCACCGTGAAGCAGCCGATGTTGGCGCCGACGTCGATCACCGTCTGCCCGGGCGCGAGCAACTGCCCGCTGGCGAAGTAGTCGCCGCGCAGCACGATCTCGTAGAAGCCGAAGAAGTCGCCGGTGCCGGGGCGGATCTCCATCACCATGCCGTCGCGCGTGGTCATCGGGTAGGGCGTGGAGCGCAGGCCCAGGCGATCGAGCACCGCCGGCAGGGGGTTGCGCACCTGCGTCATCAGGCGCTGCAGCTTGACCAGTTCTTCCATCACGCGAGGATCTCCACTCCGGCAGGAACGCGCGATTCTCGCCAAGACTGCCGCGCTGGCCGCAGCACTTCGCACGGCCTCGCGCCCATATCGATGCCGGCGCGGCAATACGCCACGTTTGCGCGACAACGGCTATGCCATGATTTGCTGGTTCGGCCCGATGCCGACCGGGGTGAGGAACTGTCGTCGATGTCGTCGAGTCGGGCCGCGGAGAACATGCGCTGGCTGCTGGTGCACAGCGCCGGGCTGATCGTCGTGCTGTGGGTGCTGGCGCCGGTGTTCTTGCATGCCCAGGTGCGCGTGGCCTCGCCCGGCGTCGAGGTGGTGCGGGCGCTGCGCAGTGCGCCCACCGCGGATCGCCTGGCCGAACTGGCGCGCCAACGCCCCTTGGGTCCGAAGGTGCCCGAGGGCGCGCTGGCGATCGATCTGGCCGAGCGCTGGCTGGCCGCATCGCGCAGCGGCGGGCGGCACCCGATCCTGTTCGCGATGGATGCCGAGGATCTCGGTCGCGACATGGGCATCGGGCCTTTGCCCTTTGCCAGCCTCTACGCCGCCGACGTGTTCGTCGCTGCCTTCGTCGCCGGCGGCGAAGCACGCCACCTCGAGACGGCGCGCGACCTGATCCTCGGCTTCGCGCGCTTCGAGCGAGCGGCCTGGCGCGAACCGGGACTGCTGTGGAACGACCATGCGATCGCCGCGCGCGCCGGCGTGGTGCTGCGTTTCTGGGCCGCCTACCGTTCGCACCCGTCGTTCGACGAGAGTGCAGCGGCCGAGATCCTGCAACACGTGGCGCGTTCGGCCGCGTTGCTGGCCAAGCCCTCGCACTTCACCGCCTTCTCGAACCATGGCGTGATGCAGAACATCGCCCTGCTGCAAGTGGCAGTGGCCTTTCCGGGCCTGGTCGATGCCACTTCGCTGGCACGCACCGCCTTCGAGCGGCTCGGCCTGCAATGGGGCTACTACATAAGCCCCGAGGGCGTGGTGCTCGAACACTCGGCGCTGTACCACGCCGAAGGTGTGTCGTTGCTGCAGCTGGCCGTCGCGCTGCTGCGTTTGAACGGCGTTGCGGTACCGCCGGCATGGAACGATCAGCTGCGCAAGGCGGATGCTTTCCTCGCACTGCTGACGCGCCCCGACGGCAGCTTGCCGGCCTACGGCGACACCTACCTGATGCGGCCCGCGGCGAGCCCTGGCTCCCCGGGCGGCGCGCCGAACACACAGCTTGACCTGTTCCCGATCTCGGGCTACGCCCTGCTGCAATCGCGCGAGGCTGGCGATTCATGGGTCAGCCACACCGTCGTCACCTGGTCGCACTTCGATGGCCATGCCCACAAACATGCCGACGAGCCCGGGCTCCTGATCTGGTCGGCTGGCCGCGCTTGGGTCACGCATTCCGGCTACGCACCCTATGGCAGCGAACAGCGCGTGCCGATCGAAGGCTGGCTGGGCAGCAATGCGCCGCATGGCCTGGGCGAAGCGCCTGATCCGTCGCGAACGAGCCGGCTGCTCGGGCGGGCCTCTGCGCCCGCGTGGACGCTGCTCGATCTGGAGCGGCTCAACCCCGGAGGTATCGGCTTTCGCCGCCAGGTGCTGCAAGTGAAGAGCTGCCATTGGCTGGTCATTGACCACAGCCTGGGGCCGGCGCCGTGGCCGTCGACCGAGACTTTGTGGACCTTCCATCCCGACCTCACGCTGGCGCCGCAGGAAGGCGAGTCGTATCTGCTGCGCGCTCCCGAAGGGGCCTCGATGCGTGTGTCGTTCAGCGCCGGCGCGCGGCTCGCCACCTCGATGCACCACGGTTCGCGGGAGCCGTTTGCCGGCTTCGTGGCCACCGACCAGGGCATGAGCGCCAGCCCGGCGCTGCGTGTGCTGGCCGCGCCGCGCGGCTGGACAGCGACCGTGTTCTCGACGAGCCCTTGCGAAGACAGCGTGACGCTGCGCGTCGATGAGGTGAATCGTTGGGAAGCCAGCGGCGCCGATTGGCAACTGCGCCGCGATGGCGCTGCGCTCAGCTTCACGCGAACCGACAACACGTCGAGTGTGACCCTCGCGCCAGCGCCGGACATCACTGCGCAGCGCGCCGCCGTGCAGCAGGCGCTGGCCAGCGCGCTGAAGGCCTACCCCAAGTACCGCAACGTCGATCACTACCGGCTGCGCATGGCGCGCTGGCTCGGCGGGCTGTGGTTCGGCGGGCTGCTGCTGTCTCTGGCGCTGCGCCGGCCGCTCGCGGCGCGTGCCGCCGCGCAAGTAGCCTGGCAGGCGACGATCGTGGTGGCCTGGGTGGCCATCGCGCTGTGGTTGCAGCTGTCCTATTTCGCCTCTTGAACAACGCTGAACCGAAGAAAGCACGAAGCACATGTGTGGATTGGTAGCGTTGCTGGGCCTGCAAGGCCACGCCCCCGAGCCGGCGCGCCTGGATCGCATGGTGAACGCCATCCGGCACCGCGGGCCCGACGACAGCGGCACCTTGATCGATGGGCCTATCGCGCTCGGCTTCCGGCGCCTGTCGATCATCGACCTGTCGCCGGCCGGCCACCAGCCGATGCAGGACGACGAAGCCCGCGTCAGCATCATCTTCAACGGCGAGATCTACAACTACCTGGAATTGAAGAGCGAGCTGCTCGCGCTCGGCCACCGCTTCCGCTCGACCAGCGATTCCGAAGTGCTGCTGCACGCCTACCTGCAATGGGGGCGCGATTGCGTGAAGCGCTGCAATGGCATGTGGGCCTTCGTCATCGCCGACCACCGCCAGCGCCTGCTCTTCGGCTCGCGCGACCGCTTCGGCATCAAGCCGCTGTACCACGCGCGCAATGCTTCGCTGGTGGCCTTCGCGTCAGAGATCAAGGCCTTGCTGGCCGGCGAGGTGATCGCGGCGAAACCGAACTTGCAGACAGCGGCCAACTTCCTCGTCGACAACCGTCTCGACGACACCGAGGCCACCTTCTTCGAAGGCGTGCAGTCGGTGCCCGCGGCGCATTGTTTCGAGGTCGACGCGTCGGGCACCTACCGGCAATGGCGCTACTGGTCGCTGGACGAACGTGCCGCGGCTCCCGCCGACCCCGCCGCAGCCTTCGCCGAACTCTTCGAAGACGCGATGCGCCTGCACATGCGCAGCGACGTGCCGGTGGCCGTGCACCTGTCGGGTGGCCTCGATTCGACGGCCATCACCTGCGCTTCGGCGCGCATCCGCAGCAGCGGCGGCGCGGTGGGCGAGCTGGCCGCGTTCTGCTACATGGACCCGCAGTTCGACGAGCAGCCCTACATCGCCGCCACGCTGGCGCAGACCGGCGCCGTGATGACGCCACTGAGTTGCACGCCGCGCCAGTTGTGGGACTGCCTGCCCGATGCGCTACGCGCCCACGACGAGCCGCTGCATTCGCTGACGCCGCTGGTCGGCTACCAGTTGATGAAGCTGACGGCGCAGCATGGCATCAAGGTGGTGCTCAACGGCCAGGGCGCCGACGAGACACTGGCCGGCTACGGCACCTACTTCTGGGCCTACTGGCAGACGCTCTTGACGCGCGGCTCGCTGCCGCTGCTGCTTGCCGAAGTGAAGGATTGGGCCGGCGCGAACGGGCGCGGCCTGTGGCCTGAGATCGCAGGTGTCATCGGCCGCTTCACCCGCGAGGCGCTGCGCCGCGTGCCGGCCTACCAGTCGCTGGGCCAGCGTCGCTGGCGCGAGAACCTGAGCCGCCTCGACTGGATCGACCCGGCGCTGCGCGCGCGCCACACCCCATGCCGTCGCCGACCCGGGCCTGCTGCCGGCGCTCGAACAATCGACGCTGAACAACCCCTTGCCGGTCTACTTGCGCGTGGAAGACCGCAACTCGTCGGCGTTCTCGATCGAAGGGCGGGTGCCTTTCCTGGATTACCGGTTGGTCGAGCTGGCGTTCGCGCTGGCGCCCGAATGGCATCTGCGTGGTGCGCAGAACAAGTACGTGCTGCGCGAGGCGATGCGCGGGCGAATTCCGGAAGTGGTGCGTTCGCGGCTGGACAAGATGGGCTTCCCGACACCGGCCTCGTCATGGCTGCGCGGCCCGCTGCGCGACGCGGCGCTGGAGGTGGTGGGCGATGCGTCGTTCCGGCGCTGCGAGGGCATCGACGGCGCTCGCATCGCCGCGATGCTCGAGCAACACCAGCGCGGCGAAGCCGACCATGCGGTCGAGGTGATCCGCGCGGTGCAGTGGTTCCTGTGGCGGCGCGAGGTGCTCGGGCGGCGTTGATAGCAAGTGAGCAACATGCTATCGTTCAGAGGTCATAACTCAAGGGTGACATCAGATGCCCGACCTCACCATTCGAAAGCTGCCTGACGAAACGCATCGCGCGATCAAGGCGCGGGCCAAGCGGCATGGGCGCAGCACCGAGGCGGAGGTCCGCGAGATCCTGAAGCTCGCCGCTCAGCCCCCGGGCGCGCTCAAGCTTGGCGACGAACTGGCGGCGCTGGGCGCTGCGTTCGGCGGCATTGAACTCGAAACCAGGCGCTCCAGCAAGCCCATGCGCGCCGCCACTCTGAAGTGATCGTCCTCGACACGAACGTTATCTCCGAGCCCTTGCGCAAGGCCGTCGATCCTGCCGTGCGGGCGTGGCTCAACGCGCAGAGCCAGGACACGCTGTACACCACCACCATCAACCTGGCAGAGCTGTATGCAGGCGTGGCACTGCTGCCCGCGGGCAAGCGCAAGAAGGAACTGGACCTGCGACTGCGCGCGGCGCTGATGCGCTTGTTCCAGGGCCGGCTGCTGGTTTTCGACCTCGCAGCGGCGGAGAGTTACGCCCGCATTGCCGAAGAGGCCAAGGCGCGCGGGAGGATCGTGCCGCACGATGATGGGCTGATCGCCGCGATCGCGCGCGCCCATGGCTTTGCCGTGGCAACGCGCAATGTGTCCAACTATGCCGGCGCCGGCGTGGAAGTGATCAACCCCTGGGAGTTTGCCGCCCCGTAGACGGGTGTTCCTGTGAAGTAGAACGGCGCTTATCGAGATCACTTCCTCGCCATGACCCAGGTCACGATCGGCCACAGCGGATCGTTGTGCACCGCCAGCTTGTGCAGCGGATGCCAGCTCGCGTGCGGCACGCCGACGAAGCGCATGCCGTCGCGCTCGGCCGACCACACGCCCGGGTTGCCCCAGCCGCCGACTTCGATGATCTCCGACCAATGCGCCCGGTGCAGCAAGGCCAGGGCGTCCGGTGTGAAGCGCCAGAAGTCCTTCGGTGCACCGTGTACCGGGTTGATGAAGCAGGTGGTGTGCAAGGCCACGCCACCGGGGCGCAGCACGCGGTGGCACTCGGCGATGGCCTGGTACGGGTCGCCTTCGACATGCTCGAGCACCTGGTCCGACAACACGAAGTCGAAGCTTGCGTCGGGGAAGTCCAGCGCCAGGAGGTTGTGCGCCGGGTAGTCCGCCGGCACGATCTCGGTAGCTTGCAGACCGATCAGTTCCGCCAGGTTCGCCGAGTGGCTGATCGCCAGTACCCGGCCGGATTTGTTCGGCAACGCGGCGCCGACCTCGCGCAGCCGGCGGTACATGAAGTAGCGCGTGATGTGCGGGCCGCGCGGCAGGCCTTTCATCGACGCCCGCCAAGCCAGGTGGCGCAGTCTTCGGTACAGGTTCATGGGTCCCTCTCCCTTCAGCGTTCCGCGCACAGTGCGCTCAGCCAGCGGTCGAGCGTCTTCACGCGCTGGTCCCAGGTGTTGGCCGCGGCCACGTCCTGCCGCTGCTGCGGCGTGCCGGCGCCACGGCCGGCCAAGGCGTCGCCGATGGCTTCGAGCCAATCGGCGGTGCCCGATGCGATGCGAACGACGCCCGCGAACTCGCGCACCGCCGGCACATCGGCGCTGACCACCGGACGGCCCGAGGCCAGGTACTCGTGCAGTTTCAGCGGGTAGATGGCCTTGATCCAGGTCTCGTCGGCCATGCGGTAGCACATCAGGTTCACGTCCATGCCGGCGATGTAGCCGGGCACCGTCTCCACCGCTCGGCCGCCGAGAAAGTGCACGTTCGGCAAGGCGCGGCAGCGCGCACGCTCTTCTTCGGCGCGAGGAATCTTCAGGTCCGGCATCGACCCCACCAGCACGAAGTTCCACAACGGCCGGGCGATGGCCATCTCGGCGATCAGCGCCAGGTCGATCTCGGGATGCACGCTGCCGATCCAGCCCAGGCGTGGCCGGGGGATGGCTTCGAGGTCGGTGGGGCCAGGCGCGTTCGAGCCGGCAGCAGCAGCAATCGCATCGAAGTCGGCGCCATTGGGCAGCAGCGAAACCTCGCGCCCGCCTTTGCAAGTCAATCCTTCGGCGATCGCCTGCGACGACGCGATGACCCGGTCGGCCGAGGCCAGCAGGCGCCGCTCGTTGCTCTCGAGGATGTCGTTCCAGCCCGGCGTGTGGTCGTACAGATCGTAGGCGTGGTAGACGATCCGATCGGCTTTCAGGTACGGCAGGTAATCGGCAAAGACGGGGTGGTAGACATAGGCGATGAGCGGGCCTTTGCCGCGCGCGGACAACAGGCCGCGCCAGCGCCGGCAGATCTGCGCGGTGACGAAGCGGTCCAGCGGCGCGAGCTTGGGAATTCGCACCAACGCCCGCGCCGGTTCATCGACGGCCACGTTGTCGGCATGGCTCACATCGCCCGCCCAGCGCGATTGTTTCCATTCATCGCTGCGGCATTGCCAGCTCATCCAGCCGCCGTTGGAGTACAGCACCGCTCGCTGTCGGCCCAATCGGGAAAAGAGTTGCTGGCGATTGACCCATTGGCTGCGCCAGGCGTTGGGCGCCAGCACCAGCACCTTGTAGTTTTCTGCTGACTCCGTTGCAGCCGTCATGCTCGTCGAACACCGTGAAAGACGAACCAGCCGCCGTTGCGATCGAAGTCCGAGACGCCGAACAGCCACAGCAGCCGATCCAGGCGATAACGATTCCAGCGCAGCGCCTGCAGCCACGGGCGCAAGCCCAATTCGTTGAGAAAGGGCTTGTTCAGCCGCTGCACGGCACGGATGTCGATGAGCGGGGAATACCTTTCCCGCACCTCGGCTTCGTTCTTGAAATGCCGCACATGGGTGTCGGCGTCGTAATTCGGCACGCTGCAGATGCACTCGCTGCCGCCGGCCCAGCTCTGCACCACGCCGAGGTCGTTTTCGAGATGTTCGAGCACCTCGGTGCAGACGATGGTGTTGTAGTCGCGGTTGCGGTAAGTCTCCCGCGAAGTGGCGTCGCCGACGAAGAAACAATCCTGGCGGCCGGTGCGCTGCTTGGCCTTTTCCACCGCCACCGGGCTGAAGTCGAAGCCGACATACGGAATGCTTCGAAACGAGTCGAACAGGTAGTGGGCGAAGGTGCCTGTCCCGCAGCCGACCTCGAGCAGCTTTGCCCCGCGATTGCGCCGCACCTGGCGCGCGACGGCGCGAAACAGCGGGAAGTAGGGCGAACGCCGATAAGGCAGATCGAAGACGCCACCGCCGAAGCCACCGTCCTTGAACATGTCGTCGTAGGTGGCGGCGATTTGGGGTTTCTTCTCCATTCGACGAAGACTCCGAAAAGATCAGGTTGCCGAGCGATTGCGCCGGGTGCGTTCGAGGAAGAATTCGATCAGCATCGACTCAGCACCGAGCGGGCGGCGCTGCAGCCACCACAAGCCGAACACCACCAACGTGAAGGCCAGCGCACCGGTCAGCGACAGTGACAACAACTCGGCGATGTCGGGCAGGCCCGGCAGGTACGAATGCAGCGACTTCGCCGCGAGCAGGATCGCCGCGGCCAGCACCGCGGCGGCGACCATCGGCCGCCACACCGCCAGCGCCAGCTCGCGCAGCGACAAAGCGAGAACGCGCATCACCATGATGTAGTTGCCAACCGCCGCGCAGGCCGCGCCGATGATCAGCGCCCAGGCCGCGCCGATCGTGCCGTGGGCCGGAATGAAATACACCATCAGGCTGAACGCGACGGCGATCTGCACGCATTGCGTGACCGCGATCAGGCGCGGTTTGCCGACGGCCAGGAAGACCGAACCGGTCGGCCCGTGCAGCGAGCGGATGATGCCGAACACGGCCAGCGCCTGGATGAGCGGAATGGCCTCGACCCACTTCGCGCCGAGCAGCACGCCGACCAGCGGTTCGGCCAACAAGCCGACGCCGGCGCCAAGCGGCACGGTCAGCAGCGCGACCAGGCCGATCACCTGGCAGAAGGCGTTGCGCAACTGCTCGCGGTCCTCGGACATGCGCGCGTAGCCGGGGAACACCGCACGCTGGATCGGCCACACCAGTTCGGTGGTCGGCAGGTTGGCCAGTTCGTAGGCCAGCGAGTACAGGCCCAGCTCGCGAGCGCCGCTGATGCGGCCGATCACGAAATCGGCACCGCGGTTGTTCAGGAAGACGAGCAGGTTGTTCAGCAGCAGCCACTTCGAGAAGTGCAGCAGTTCGCTCGCCGCGGCCAGCGAGAAGCGCGGCCGGTAGTCGTGCAGCGCATAACTCAAGGCCAGGCTCGTCACGCGCATCGCGACCGCGCCGCCGATCAGCGCCCAGTAGCTCTGGAACGCGACGGCCAGCGACAAGGTGACGACGAAGCCGGCCAGCTTCTTGCCCAGACCGAAGACGAATTCCTTGTGCAGTTCCAGCTCCTTCTGGAAAGCGACGATGCCGATGTTGTCGAAGCCCTGCACGAAGCAGCAGGCGGCCAGCGCCATCATCACGCCCTCGACGCGCGGCTCGCTGTAGAACAAGGCGGCGGGCGCGGCGAGTGCCAGCATGCAGCAGCCGTTGAAGATGCCGAACAGCACGCCGAAGGTCCACGCGGTGTCGTAGTGCGCGCGCGTCGCTTTCTGGTTCTGGATCAACGCCAGGTCGAAGCTGAAGGCGCTGAGCAAGTCCAGCGCCGCCAGGATCGACATCGCCATCGCGATCAGGCCGAAGTCGGCCGGCACCAGGAGCCGCGCCAGCACCAGCGTGGAGAGGAAGCCCAGGCCGCGGTCGAACAACCGCAGCAGCACCAGCCAAGCGGCGCCCTTGGCCATGCGCCGATTCAGGTCGGTCACGATCCGCTCGAGGCCGCGGAAGCTGGGCTGGCAGGCGCGTCGGGGGTGGCCGGCGCTGCCGGGGGGGCCACGGCAGCCGGTGCCGCGGCGGACTCGGCGCGAGCCGACGGCGGCTCGACCCACTTCCCGGCCGCCTGCAACTTGTCCTTCAGTTCCTTGCGCGTGTAGCCCATCTCGGCGGCCTTGTGCGCCTGCTGCAAAGCCCGTTCGTGCAGGCCCATGTCGGCGAAGAGCATGCCGGCGTTGTACTGGGTGAAGGCGTTGTCTTTGCCGATCGAAAGGGCTTGTTCGATCTGCTTCACGGCCGGCTCGAGGCGCTTGGTGTCGCGCAGGTAGCCGGCGAACAACATGCGTGCCACGGTGTCATCGGGGCGGAAGCGCACGGCGCGCTCGAAATAACACTCCACCGACAGTGGCGCATTCGGGGCTACGGCCGCCTTGTGGCGCAGGCCCAGCCGCGACATCGAGATCAGCGCGCGGTGGTGGTTGGGGAAGGCGCGCAGCACGTAGTCCAGGTCAGCCGCAATCGCGCCGGACTGGCCGGCGATCAAGGCCTCGACCTGCGCATTGAAGTGGTAGTCCTCGACGATCTTGACCTTGTCGCGGTCGTAGCGGTAGTCGAAGGGCCCGTTGGTGCCGTTGGCCAGCGACCCGCACAACGCGGGGCCGGACTGGGCGAAAGCGCCGATCGTTGCGGCGAGCAGCACAGCCGCGAGCCCTGCGCGGCACAGGGCGGCTTGACCAGGCAGATCGAAAGCGGGCATTCGGTGGAGGGTCTTGTCGAGCTTGACTCGGTATTCTGCCTCGCAGGCCTGGGCGGGCAGCCGGGTGCGCAACGTCCGCCGCGGTCAGACTGCACGGTCAGCGCGGGACGCTCAAGTTCAGCACCGGCCGGTCGCGCAGCCCGATGTGCACGAACGGCCGCCGGCTGAACAGCGACAGCTGCCAGCGGCCGATGACGACGAAGACCGCGCTGCACACCGGGCGCAGCCCGAGCCGCGCATGCGAAGCGATCGAAGCCGCGTTGAATCCGGAGATGCGGCTGAAGCTCCAGCGCATTCCTTCAGCGTACAGGCGCCGCGTGGCCTCGTCCCACAGGCGCGCCATCGTGCGGCCCAGACGGTAGCGGGGCTCCACGTAGACGTCGAAGTCCCATACCGACGCTTTCGGATCGGCGAGCACGAACAGGCAGCGCACCTCGTCTTCGTCGTACTGGCCGGTCTGCCACCACAGGTAACCGGCGAAGCTGCCGCTGCTGTTGGCCACCAGGCAGCGGGCGCCTTGCGCGAAGCGCTGCTCGATGATGTGCTGCGGCCGCGGAAAGTGCGCGCGCAGCGGGTGGTTGGGGCCCGCCTCCTCGATGCGCAGCTTGGCATCTGTGCGCAGCGCGGCCACGCCATCAGCGCGGACCGGCTGCGCGACCAGGTGGTACTTGTAGACATGGGCGCGTCCGCCGCTGGCGGCGGCCAGCAGACGGTCCAGCGCATACAGCGCGGCGTTGCACGCGCCCAGTTCGCGCACGATGCGGCGCAGCTTGTCGAACATGACTCAGCGCGCCGCCAGCCGGTCGAGCAGCGCCGCCAGCTGCACGCTGCGCGCGTGGCGCGACGCTTCCTTCACAGCCTCAGCGCGAGGCAACCAACCGCCGGCCTGCGGGTCGGCAACGAAGCGCGCCAGCAGCTCGCCGATCTCGGCCGGCTGATCGAGCCGCGCGACGTGCTCGATGCCGGCGTCGCCGAGCACCTTCCAGGTGTCGCCGGCGGGGTCGGAGAGGCACAGGATCGGCCGCTTCGCGCGCAGGTACTCGTAGGCTTTGGCCGGCACCTGTTCGTTGCAGTTGGCCGCTTGCATCAGCAGCAGCCCGTCGGCGGCGAGCATTTCGCGCAAAGCCTGGTCGTAGCCCACCGCGGGCAGGATTTCCACCACGTCTTCGAGGGCCTGCTGCTGCGTGAGTTTGCGCAGCAGGTCTTCGGCCACGGCCGCCCTGAAACGAACGCGAAGGCGCGCGATCAGCGCCGGCTGTGTGCGCCGCATTTCGCCCAGCGCCTCGAAGAGCTGCGTCGGGTCGCGCTCAGACGGATAGACGATGCCGCTGTGCAGCAGCGTGAGGCGGCCCGGGTTCAGCGCGGTTGCGCTGCCTTGCGCTTCGGCGCGCGCGAAGCTCGGCTCGTCGTAGCCGTTTTCGAGCAGCGTCATGCGCGCCGCCGCCGGCGCATAACGTTCGCGGTAGGTGCGCAGCGCGCCCGGCGTGGTGAAGCAGCAGGCCGCGGCACGCTCGGCGGCAAGCGCTTCGATGCGCTGGAAGTGCTGCCAGGTCTTCGCGTCGGCCGGATAGCCGGGCTGCGCCATCGGGTCGCGGAAGTCGGCCACCCAGGGCAGGCCGCTGCGGCGCTGCAACTCGGCGCCGATGACATGCGCGGTGGCGATCGGGTAGGTCGACCAGATCGCGTCCGGCCGATGGCTGCGGATCATCTGCATGCCGCGGCGCACGGCGTCCCATCGCCAACTCGCCCAGCGGTCGGGCCGCGCGCTCGCGGCCAGGTAGCGCCCGCCCACCGCCAGATGCCGCGTGGCATCGAGCGCGAAGGCACGCTGCACGATCGTGCCCGGCGGCACCTCGGCGAGCAGGTCGTCGCCGGTCTTCTCGTAGGCGCGCGGCTGCGCTGTCAGCACCAGCGGTTGCCAGCCCAGCGCCGGCAGCTGTTGCACGAAGCGCAAGCTGCGCTGGATGCCGCTGCTGCCCGCCAGCGGCGGGAAGTGGTAAGCGATCATCAACAGGCGCTTCATCGGGCGGCGAAGTGCGCATCCAGCCAATCGCCGACGGCGGACTCCAGCCGCAGCCGCTCGGCCGTGCCGGAGAAGGTGTGATCGGCGGCGGCAATGTCCACGCGCGTCAGCCCGCGGCGGGCCAAGGCGCCGGCCCAGGCGGGCTCGAGCGGCAATGCTTCGAGAAACTCCTTGGCGGTCAAGTCGTTGCCGCTCAACACGAGCAGGATCGGGCCGCTGTACTGGCGCCACGCCCGGGCCATGACCTCGCGAAAGTCTTCGGCCGAGGTGGCCGGCCGGCTGCTGCCGATTGCGGTGCCGACATTGCTCGCCAGACCGCTGAGCGCAGACCAGGCAACGCCGCCGCGCAGCAACTTGCGCCAGAAATCGCCTTGCAGAAGCCGCCGCACGTAGTAGTGCTTGACCTGGGCCCGTGCCAGCGTCGTGCTCGAGCGCAGCCAGGGGTTGAGCAGGCACAAGCCGGTCACGCGCGGGTCGCTCGTTCGCAGCACGTGCAACAGCGCCGCCGACGCGCCATCGCACAAGCCCCACAGCACGAAGCGCTCGAGGGCCGGCTGGGCCGCGGCGAAGGCCTGCAAGCCTGCCTGGATGTCGTCGTCGAGTTCGGTGAAGGCGCGCGGCTCGCCCTCGCTGTCGCCCATGCCGCGCACATCGAAGCGCAGCACCGGGTAGCCGCGCAATGCCAGCGAACGCGCCAGTTGCACGAACTGCCGATGGCTGCCGGCGCGGTATTGCGGGCCGCCGACAACCACCAGCACGCCGGTCGTGCGCGGCGATTCGCAGCCATGCAGGATGCCGGAAAGCCGCGCGCCGGCGCAGTCGAACTGCAACGCCGTCTCGGCAACGCTCATCGGGCTTCGACGCTTTCGAGTTCGGGCAGCTGCGTTTCGATCAGTGCCGGCGCGACCTCGACCTCGGTGGTCTGCCAGAAGGCCGGCCCGATGCGAATGCCGGCGTCAACCGTCCAGCTCGCCTGGGCCCACTGCGCGCGCGTTGCCTGGCCAGCCGGCGCCAGACCATCGCTTGGGTCGCGGGTGACTTCGCGCCAGATCACGAGGCCCGGCCCGGCGGGGGCCCGCAGCGCGGCGGCGTCGATGCCTTGCGCCAGCGCTGGCCCGAGTTCGTAGCCCGCAACCTGGATGCACTCGCCGGCCGCCAGCTGCGCTCGCAGCTTCTCGACCACGCCGCGGTGCGCCCCTTGTTCGAGCGCGCTGGCCATGCGCAGGCGCAAGAACTGTTGCAGCAGCGTCTTGCCGGCGGCCGGTGGCTGCCAGAACAACAAGCGGCGCAGCGTGGGGTCGTGTCGCGCGGCGTCCGCCGCAATCAGGCAGCCCAGGCGCAGGCCCCACAGCCAGACGGGGCCTTCGCGGCGCTGGCGCAGCCAGGCCACGCAGCGCTGCACGTCGGCCACCCAATCGTGCCAGTGCACTTCGGCGAGTTCGCCGCTGCTGTCGCCGCAGCCGGCCAGGTCGGGCAGCAGCACCGTCCAACCCGCCGCCGCCAAAGCGCGCGCCTGCAGCGCCGCCATGCGCCGCGATTTGTTCATCTCTTCGGCAAACGGCGGCACGTAGACCACGCCGCCGCGGGCCGGGCCTTTCGCGGCGTGGCAGACGAGCAGCCGCTGGCCGGCCGGCACTGCGTCGACCGGGAGGAAGAAGGTGTCCAAGTCGCGTGACTGGCGAACAGATGACGATCAGATCTTGGCGGCCACGAAGTCGGCCAGCGTGCCGACGCTGGCGAAGGTGGCGCCATCGATGTCGTCGTCGTCGATGGTGATGCCGAAACGCTCTTCGAGTGCGGTGAGCAGCGAGACCACGGCCATCGAATCGAGTTCGGGGATGGAGCCCAGCAGCGGCGTGGCGCGCGTGAAGCTGGAGGTGCGTCCGGCCAGGCTCAACACCTCGTCGAGCACCCTCAGCAGTTGTTTGTCGATGTCGGTGGTCATGTGAGCCGCTGTTCGACTGCATGCGCAGCAGCGCAGAATTCTAGGCCGCGCACCGCGTCGAGGCCCACTTCGGAGCACCCCGCAGAGTGCGCAGTGCCTCACGACTTGCCGTATCGGGTCGAATGAAACGTGCAAGGCCGCGCAGACGGCGTGACATACTTTTCGGCTGCCATGCCCGAATCGAATCTGCTCCACGAGCTGCTCAGCAGCAGCGCAGCGCGCGCCCCCGAATCCGCAGTACTGACCCACGCCTCCGACACGCGCAGTTACGCCGATCTCGCGGCCGACGTGGCCGGCGTTGCGGCAGGCCTGCTGGCATTGGATCTGGCACGCGGCGCGCGTGTCGGCATCTACCTCGAGAAGCGTTTCGAGATGGTGGCCGGCTGCTTCGGTGCCACGCAGGCCGGCGGGGTCTTCGTGCCGATGAACCCGCTGCTCAAGCCCGAGCAAGTGCGCTACATCGCGCGCGATTGCAACGTCAACGTGCTCATCACCTCCAGCGACCGTGCCGCGCTGCTCGCACCGGTGCTCGAGGACTGCGCCGATCTGAAGCATCTCGTGCTCGTCGATGGTGACCCGAGCGCGCTGCCGATGCCGGCGCGCATTGCCGTGCACCGCTGGGCCGACTTGATCGCTGCGCCGGCGCGCCCGCCGCACCGCGTCATCGACACCGACCTGGCCGCCATCCTCTACACCAGCGGCTCCACCGGCCGGCCCAAAGGCGTGGTGCTGTCGCACCGCAACATGGTGGCCGGCGCGAAGAGCGTGGCCTCGTACCTCGAGAACCGCGCCGGCGACACACTGCTCGCGGCCCTGCCGCTGTCCTTCGACGCCGGATTCAGCCAGCTCACCACGGCGTTTCACAGTGGCGCGCGCGTCGTGCTCTTGAACTACCTGCTGCCGCGCGATGTGCTGAAGGCGCTGGAGCGCGAGCAGGTCACTGGCCTGACCGCCGTGCCGCCGCTGTACATCCAGCTCTCGGCGCTCGATTGGCCACCAGCCATCGACCGCCATCTGCGCTACTTCGCCAACACCGGCGGCCGCATGCCGCGCGAGACGCTGCAAGCATTGCGCCGGCGCGTGCCCAGCGCCAAGCCGTTCCTGATGTACGGCCTGACCGAAGCCTTCCGTTCGACCTTCCTGCCGCCCGACGAAGTGGACCGGCGGCCGGATTCGATCGGCAAGGCGATCCCGAATGCGGAGATCCTGGTGCTGCGCGAAGACGGTAGCGAATGCGCGAGCGACGAACCCGGCGAGCTGGTGCACCGCGGCGCGCTGGTTGGCCAGGGCTACTGGAACGACGCCGAGAAGACGGCCGAGCGCTACAGACTGCTGCCCGGCCGCGAGCCGGGTCTGATGCTGCCGGAGTACGCGGTGTTCTCCGGCGACACGGTGAAGAAGGATGCCGAAGGATTCCTCTACTTCATCGGCCGCCGCGACGAGATGATGAAGACCTCGGGCTACCGCGTCAGCCCGACCGAGGTCGAAGAGATCCTCTACGCGACCCAGCTCGTCGGCGAATGCGTGGCCTTCGGCGTCGAGCACGCCACGCTCGGCCAGGCGATCCATGTGGTCGCCACCGCGCCCGACGGTTCGGCGGCGGTCGATGTGAACGCGCTGCAGACCGAATGCAAGCGCCGCATGCCGGCCTACATGGTGCCCGCCGGCATCACGCAGCAGCCCGGCCCGCTGCCGCGCAACCCGAACGGCAAGATCGATCGCAAGCTGCTGGCGGCGCAGTGGGGCGAGTCGCGATGACGCCCGGCCCGGTTCACGCTCCCATGTCGCAGTGGCCCGTGCAGGACGGCGAACTGGTGGTCGGCGGCGAGAAACTCTCGCTGCTCGCCGCGCGTGTCGGCCAGACGCCGTTCTTCGCCTATGACCGGCGGCTGCTTGCGGCGCGTGTGCGCGAACTGCGCGAGGCCCTGCCGGCGTCGATCAAGCTGCACTACGCGATGAAGGCCAATCCGATGCCGGCGCTGGTGGGCTTCATGGCGCGCCAGGTCGATGGCATCGACGTGGCCTCGGCGGGGGAGCTGAAGGTGGCGCTGGATGCCGGTGCCGACCCGGCCGAGGTGAGCTTCGCCGGCCCGGGCAAGCGCGACATCGAGCTGCGCCAGGCAGTGGCTTCGCGCGTGCTGGTGAACGTCGAGTCACCACGCGAGGTGCCGGTGCTGGCCGATGCCTCGCGCTCGCTGGGCGTGCCCGCGCGGGTAGCAGTGCGCGTCAACCCCGACTTCGAGCTGAAGAGCGCGGGCATGAAGATGGGCGGCGGGCCGAAGCAATTCGGCATCGATGTCGAACAGGTGCCCGACGTGCTGCGCCAGATCGGCGCGGCCGGCCTCGGCTTCGAGGGCTACCACC
>JANNQO010000178.1:0-3268 GCA_031400795.1 Rubrivivax sp.
TTGCCGTGGTTTCGGCTCCCTTTTGGGCTCCCTTTTCGAGCCGTTTTGCCAGCCCGTTCTTGGCCGCCGGAGCGACCTTCGGATCGCGGTAGGACGGCCCGTCGAGTTCCAGGCAATAGGCGTTGTGGCGCAGCCGGTCCAGCGTGGCCGAGGCCAGCAGCCGGTTGCTGGCGAAGGCCTGGTCCCACTCGTCGAAGTCCAGGTTGCTGGTGACGATCGTTGCGGCGCGCTCGTAGCGCTCGGCGATCAGATCGTGCAGGTCTTCGTCGGCCGGCGCGCGCAGCGGCTTCAGGCCGAAGTCATCGATGATCAGCAGCCCCACGCGCGACAGAGCGGCCAGCTTGCGCTCATACACGCCGGTGGCGCGCGCGGCGTTCAGGCTTTGCGTCAATGCCGCGCAGGACGTGAACGCCACATCGACACCCTGGCGCACCGCGCAGTGGCCCAGCGCCTGCGCCAGATGGCTCTTGCCGATGCCGCTGGGCCCGACGACGAGCACCGGCGCCTTCTCGTGCAGATAGCGCCCCGTTGCCAGGTCGTGGATGAGCGCGCGGTTGAGCTTGGGCAGCCGCTCGAACTCGAACTGCTCCAGCGTCTTGGTGGTGCGGAACTGCGCGCGGCGCAGCCGCATGCTGAACTTCTTGTTCTCGCGCCGCGCGACCTCGTCACTGACGAGCATGGCCAGGAAGTCGGTGTAGGCCAGCTTGCCTTGCACGGCCTGGCGGTTGCGCGATTCCAGCGAGTCCAGGATGCCCGATAGGCGCAACTGCTTCAACTGCGGGGCGAGCTCGGGAATGGGGTTGATGGGGTTGGTGTTGGTGTTCAAGGTATTGGGTTCTCGATATCGATTCGATGGTGGGAGGCGGTGGTCATGTGGGCGAAGGTCCGGACGGTGGGCACCGCGTACTCGCGTTGTCCACGGGCCGGGCCGGCGCCGTTCAGGCGCTTCGTCCACATGTCCACGGCCTGGCTGTTCATGCGGGTGATGGCGTTGCAGTGGTGCTTGTGGGTGCAGGAATCCTCCGAGTCAATGCAGCGTGTTCGGCTCGGCGCCGAACAGGTCGGCCGCGCTGCGCGTGAAGCGCGCACGGGTGTAGGCCGCCGGGGTCTGTGCATCG
Organism: Rubrivivax sp.; assembly: GCA_031400795.1. Classification (GTDB taxonomy): domain Bacteria; phylum Pseudomonadota; class Gammaproteobacteria; order Burkholderiales; family Burkholderiaceae_C; genus Rubrivivax. The sequence continues at coordinate 1,119 of JANNQO010000178.1, forward strand.
ATCAGCGGCTGCTGGTCGGCACCGGTGGCAAGGATCGTCTTGACGGTGCGGTAGTGGGGGCTGTCGTGGGCCAGCGCGCGCTCGCACGCGGCCTCGAGCCGGGCCGCGCCGTAGCGCTTGCCCAGCGCCAGCACGCCCTGGGCGGCGCGCAGCCGCTCGGCGATGCGGTCGCCCAGCAGCCGCGCCACCAGTTCGGCGCAGCGCGGCCCCACCGAGCGCGCCTGCGTGTCGCACCAGCGCCGGTCGCGCTCGAAGAAGTACCGTGCCTCGGGCGGCAGATGGTCGGCCAGCGTCACGCGCTGGCCCGCTCGCTGCGCACGCAAGTGGGTGCACAGGTGCCGGTAGTCTTCGTACAGGGCCACCACGCTGTCGGTGGCACGCAGCCACAGGGTCTTGCCCGCCAGCGCGAACGGCGCCGAGTAGAAGGCGCGGTCGTACTGAACGTGGCAGTCACGGTGCAGCACCACGCGGTGCCAGGTGCCCAGGTCCGGCGCCACGGCCGGCAGCCGGCGCAGCAGCGGCGCTTCGAGCGCATACAGCCCCAACGGCTGCTCGCGGGTGCTGCCGTGCACGCGCATGCCGGCTTCTTCCATCACCCAGCGGCGGGCCTGCGCGTTGAGATCGGCCAGGTCGCGGAAGCTGCGCGTGGGCAGGAAGTTGCCCTTGACGTACTTGACGCCGGACTCGACGATGCCCTTCTTCTGCGGGTCGTGCGGCGGGCAGGCGTCGATCTTGAAGCCGTAGCCCTCGGCGCATTCGGCGTAGGCGCGCTGCACCAGCGGGTCATGGCGGCAGGCCTTGACGATGGCGCACTTGGCGTTGTCGATGGTCACGCGCTCGGGCACGCCGTCGAACCACTCGAAGGCGCGGCGGTGGCAGCCCAGCCAGGTGGCGCTGCTCTGGTCCCAGACGAATTCGACGTACTGGTGGCGGCTGTGGCACAGGGTCATGACGAAGGCCCAGGTCCGGCGCAGCTTGCCTTCGGGGTGCATCAGCACGGGGCCGGCACCGAAGTCCACTTGCGCGGCTTCGCCGGGGGCGAAGCTCAGGCGCACGGTGACTTCGGGCAGTTGCTCGCCGCGAAGCTGTTGCAGCATGCGGATGACGGCCGAGTAGCTGCCGCCGAAGGCATGCTCGCGCTTGAGCGCGGCGTGGATGGCGCGGCCTTGTACGCCGGCCTCGAACCAGCGCTTGACGACTTCGCGGTGCGGCTGGACGCTGGAGACGGTGGAGCGGGCGCGCCGGGCCGCGCCGAGCGCGGCGATGATCGCCGCGTCGTCGGGCACCTCGGCGCCGGGGTCGAGCCAGCCTTGCTGGTCGGCCACGGCGCGCAGCGCGCCGAGCTTGTCGCGGCCCATGAGCCCGGTGCGCGCGATCTCGCGCACGGTGTCGCCCGCGCGCAGCCGCACGAGCACTTGTCGGTACTGGAACATCTCGATTCTCCTGCGGCCCACGGTGCCCTTCCGAGCAAAAGGCTCGCACGGTAGCCGTAGGTGAACGAAGCTTCGAGACGCCTTGGGCGCCGGCTGCTGGCCGGATTACGCCGATTGCGCAGTGGCCGATTTATGCCGACTGCGCAATGGCCGGTTTATGCCGACTCCCGCGTGGCCGATATATGCCGACTCCGCCGCCGCCGGCACCCGACCCAGCTGGCCGGATTACGCCGACTCCGAAGTGGCCTGATTACGCCGATCGCTGACAAGCTGACGACAACAGCCGTGGCGCCGCGCTTGAGCTCGATGCGGATGTCGGCCGCCGGTGCCACAGAGCCCGCCAGGGACAGCGCGAGGAATTCGCCCGTCGTGGCTCGCGCGGTGCACGTCGGCGGCAGCATGGCCGCACCCACTACGCCTCGCCCCCGGCGCCACTTGTGCACGAGATTGGCGTTCAAGTCATGCGCGCGTGCCACGGCCGCCACCGAGGCACCGGGCTCCTCGCACGCGGCCAGGACCTTGGCCTTCAACTGCGCATCATGGCGTCGGCGCGGCCCGCCGTTGGAGTGCATAGGTGTCCACCTGGAGAAATAGGTGGACACCATCGTCTACCTCATAGCGTGACTACTCATTCTAATGAGCGTGCAAGATGAGACTATCCGTGGCATGCTTCGGGTTGTGTTCAACGACTGGAGACTGCCATGGCGAGGCCGCGAC
>JANNQO010000179.1:0-4715 GCA_031400795.1 Rubrivivax sp.
ATGCTGCTGATGATCGACAACTACGACAGCTTCACGTTCAACCTGGTGCAGTACTTCGGCGAACTCGGCGAAGACGTGCGCGTGCTGCGCAACGACGAGGTTGCGCTGGCCGACATCGAGGCGATGAAGCCGGATCAGCTCGTGCTCTCGCCCGGGCCCCGCTCGCCGGCCGAGGCGGGCATCTGCGTCGAGGCAATCCAGCGTTTCAAGGGCCGCCTGCCGATCCTCGGCGTGTGCTTGGGCCACCAGGCAATCGGCGCCGCGCTCGGTGGACGCATCGTTCGTGCTGGCAGGCAGATGCACGGCAAGGCGAGCCTGCTCGCCACCGATGGGCTGGGGGTCTACCGCGGCCTGCCGAAGCAGTTTTCGGTGATCCGCTACCACTCGCTGGTGATCGAGCGTGAGTCGCTGCCGGCCGAGCTGCACATCACCTCGACTGCGGACGACGGCGAGATCATGGGCGTGCGGCATCGCGATCTCGCGGCGACGAAGACGCCGCTCGAAGGCGTTCAGTTCCACCCCGAGTCGATCCAGAGCGAACACGGCCACGCGATGCTGCGCAACTTCCTGGAGGCCACCCGATGATCGACCTGCGCAGCGACACCGTCACGCGCCCCACCGCCGCGATGCGCGCGGCGATCGCCGAGGCCGAACTCGGCGACGATGTGTTCGGCGACGACCCCACCGTCAACCGGCTGCAGCAACGCATCGCCGACATGCTCGGCAAGGAAGCGGCGCTCTTCGTACCCACCGGCACGCAGAGCAACCTGTGCGCGCTGATGGCGCATTGCCAGCGCGGCGACGAGTACCTGGTCGGGCAGATGGCCCACACCTACCGCTGGGAAGGCGGTGGTGCCGCGGTGCTGGGCAGCATCCAGCCGCAGCCGCTGGCGCAGCAGCCCGACGGCAGCATCACGCTTGCCGACATCGAGGCCAGCATCAAGCCCGACGATGCGCATTTCGCGCGTACCAAGCTGCTGGCGCTGGAGAACACCTGGGGGGGCAAGGTGCTGCCCATCGACTACATCGAAGCCGCGACGGCCTTGGCGCACCGGCGCGGCCTGGCCACGCATCTGGACGGCGCGCGGCTCTTCAATGCCGCGGTGGCGATGCAAGCCGATGCACGGGCCAACGCACGCCGCATCGCCGATCACTTCGATTCGGTCTCGGTGTGCTTCAGCAAGGGGCTGGGTGCGCCTGCGGGCTCGGCGCTGGTCGGCTCGAAAGAACTGATCGCCAAGGCGCACCGCGTGCGCAAGATGCTCGGTGGTGGCATGCGCCAGGCCGGGGTGCTGGCCGCGGCGGCGCTGCACGCGCTCGATCACCACATCGATCGCCTCGCCGACGATCACGCCAACGCCCGCCGCTTGGCCGAAGGACTCGCCGGCTTGCCCGGCGTGAAGGTCGAAGCGCCGCAGACGAACATCGTCTTCGTTGATCTCGCGCCCGAGCGTGCGGCCGGCGTCGTCGAGCGGCTGCGCGCCGCCGGCGTGCTGTGCACCGGCCTGTACCGGCTGCGCCTGGTCACGCACCTGGACGTGCCCACCGGGCAAATCGACGAAGCGCTTGCGGCGCTGCGCGCCCACCTCTGAACAAGGCTGCCCCGATGAGCATCACCAATACCGAAGCGCTGACGCGTGTCATTGACCACCGCGAGATATTCCACGACGAGATGCTGACGTTGATGCGCCGCATCATGAGCGGCGAGATGTCGCCGGTGATGATCGCCGCCTTCGCGATGGGCCTGCGCGTGAAGAAAGAATCCATCGGCGAGATCGCCGCTGCGGCGCAGGTGATGCGCGACTTCGCGACGCCGGTGCTGGTGGCCGACAAGACGCACCTGGTGGACATCGTCGGCACGGGAGGCGACAGCTCGCACACCTTCAACATCTCCACCGCGTCGATGTTCGTCGCCGCCGCCGCCGGCGCGCGGGTGGCCAAACATGCCGGGCGCAGCGTGTCGTCCACATCCGGGTCGGCGGACGTGATGGAAGCCTTGGGCGCCTACATCGGCCTGAAGCCCGAGCAGGTGTCTGCGTGCCTGGACGAAACCGGCATCGGCTTCATGTTCGCGCCCAACCATCATGCGGCGATGAAACACGCAGCGCCGGTGCGCAAGGAACTCGGCGTGCGCACGATCTTCAACATCCTCGGCCCGCTGACCAATCCCGCCGGCGCGCCGAACCAGCTGCTCGGCGTCTTCCACCCTGACCTGGTGGGCATCCAGGTGCGCGTGCTGCAACGCTTGGCCAGCGAGCACGTGATGGTGGTGTACGGCATGAACGGCATGGACGAGATCTCGCTGTCCGGCGAGACCATGGTCGGTGAGTTGAAGGCCGGCGAAGTGAAGGAGTACGTCGTGCACCCGAGCGACTTCGGTCTACCCGTCTACGACTCGCGTGCGCTGAAGGTGGCGGGCACGCAGGAATCGGTGCAGTGCATCCAAAGGGCGCTGGCCAACGAAGACGGGCCGGTGCGCGATGTGGTGCTGCTCAACGCAGGGGCGGCGCTGTACTGCGCCGATATCGCGGGCTCGGTCGCCGAAGGTGTGCGGCGCGCCCGCGAAGCGGTGGCCTCGGGCGCCGCGATGGCCAAGCTGGGTCAGTTCGTCGGCGTCAGCAACAAGTTCAGGCCCGCGGCGTGATCCGATGAGTGACATCCTCGATCGAATCGTTGCCGTCAAGCGCGAAGAGGTCGCGGCGGCGCGTGCGCGGCGAAGCCTGGCGAGCCTGATGGCGACGCGGCCGAACGGCTACGACGTGCGCGGCTTTTCCTCTGCGCTGCAGCGGCGAATCGATGGCGGTACCGCTGCCGTGATCGCCGAGGTGAAGAAGGCCAGCCCCAGCAAAGGCGTGCTGCGCGAGCATTTTGTGCCCGCCGAGATTGCCGCGAGCTACGAGCGTCACGGCGCGGCTTGCCTGAGCGTGCTCACCGACGAGCATTTCTTCCTGGGCTCGGTAGCGCACTTGAAGCAAGCCCGCGCCGCCTGTGGCTTGCCCGTGCTGCGCAAGGACTTCGTCATCGACGAGTACCAGGTGGTCGAGTCGCGCGAGATGGGCGCTGACTGCATCCTGCTGATCGCGGCCTGCCTGGACGATGCGCAGCTGCGCGACCTGGAAGCCTGTGCCATCGACGTCGGATTGGACGTGCTCGTCGAAGTGCACGATCGCGCAGAGCTGGAGCGCGCGATCGCGCTGAAGACCCCGCTCTTGGGCATCAACAACCGAAACCTGAAGACCTTCGATGTCTCGCTGCAGACCACGCTCGGCCTGCTCGACCAAGTACCTGCCGATCGCTTGTTGATCACCGAGTCGGGCATCCTCGGCCCTGCGGACGTGCAGCGCATGCGAAGCGCAGGCGTACATGCTTTCCTGATCGGCGAAGCCTTCATGCGCGCTGAAGACCCAGGCGCGGCGCTGGCGTTGCTGTTCGAATGACCGCCGACGATCTGCCGGCGGCGTTTGCAACCCTGCCGCCCGCGTGGCGCGCCGTGCTGCCCGGATGGACTTCGGCGGCCGAGGCCGAAGTCGCCGAAGCGGTGAGGCGGGCTTCCGGTTCGCTGCCGATCGGGCCCGACGATCCGTTTCGCGCGCTGCGCCTGGTCGCGCCCGATGCGGCAAGAGTGGTGGTGCTCGGCCAGGATCCTTATCCAGGTGCGAGCCATGCGGACGGGCTGGCCTTCTCTGCACCCACCAGCAGCCGCCCGTCGCTGCGCCGCATCTTCGACATTCTCGAAGCCGATCGCCCGTTCTGGAAGCGCCCGGCGAAGGGACGCCTGGACGTCTGGGCGCGGCAAGGGGTGCTGCTGCTGAACCCCACGCTGACGGTGGAGATCGGCCGTATCAACAGCCACGCCGAGCTTGGTTGGCAGGCGCTCACCTCGCAGATTGTCTCCGTGCTGTGCGAACGAGCAGCCGCGCCGGTGTTCCTGCTGTGGGGCACTCAGGCGCAGCTGTTCTTCGCCGAGGCACGACCGATCGGCAGCCGACCCAAGGTGATGGCCGCCCGCCACCCGTCCAACGATTTTGAGCGCCGTTTCATGGCCGACGGCAGCCATTTCGCTGCCACTGCCGATCTGGTCGACTGGTGGCGGCTGGCCTGAGCCCGGTGTCGCCACAGCCCGGAGTGCTATAGTCACGGGCTCTTCGGAGGGGTGCCCGAGTGGCTAAAGGGGGCAGACTGTAAATCTGTTGGCTTACGCCTACGCTGGTTCGAATCCAGCCTCCTCCACCAAGACAGGCACCAGGCGATTGAAGCTTTTCAAGAGGGTTTGCTCCGGGCGGGAGTAGTTCAATGGCAGAACCCTAGCCTTCCAAGCTAATGACGCGGGTTCGATTCCCGTCTCCCGCTCCAAACTGAATGTCGTCCTTCACCGTCGCTACTCGTCGTTAATGGTCTGGTGGTTCGAGCAACGGCAGCGCAGCCGCCAGACCCGTAACGATGCCCATGTGGCTCAGTGGTAGAGCACCCCCTTGGTAAGGGGGAGGTCGCGCGTTCGATCCGCGCCATGGGCACCAAAGCCGCATCCTTGAAGGGCTTGCGCCAGCAAGCCCGCTGTCCTGTCGGAGTATTCAATGGCAAAAAGCAAATTCGAACGCAACAAGCCGCACGTCAACGTGGGCACCATCGGCCACGTCGATCATGGCAAGACCACGCTGACGGCGGCGCTGACCTCGGTGCTGGCGGCCAAGTTCGGCGGCGAGGTCAAGGCCTAC
>JANNQO010000180.1:0-6010 GCA_031400795.1 Rubrivivax sp.
GCCAAGGCCATCAACATCTCCGGCGACCAGCGGCTGCTGCTGGTCGAGCCGCAGGAGTTCGTGATCGACGGCCACGAGGTCAAGGAGCCGATCGGCATGAGCGGCAGCCGGCTCGAGGTGAAGGTGCACATCGTCACCGGCGCGCAGAGCGCAGCCGAGAACATCATCAAGTGCGTGCGCCGCTGCGGGCTCGAGGTGGAGCGCCTCGTGCTGAACCCGAGTGCCTCCAGCGCCTCGGTGTTGAGCGAGGATGAGAAGGTGCTCGGCGTGGCGCTGGTCGACATCGGCGCCGGCACCACCGACGTGCAGATCTTCACCGACGGCTCGGTGCGCCACACCGCGGTGATCCCGATCGCCGGTGACCTGATCACCAGCGACATCGCGATGGCATTGCGCACGCCGACCAAGGATGCCGAAGAGATCAAGGTCGAGCATGGCGTGGCCAAGCAGCTGCTCGCCGACCCGTCGCAGCAGGTGGAGGTGCCCGGCCTGGGCGACCGCACGCCGCGCATGCTCAGCCGCCAGGCGCTGGCCGGCGTGATCGAGCCGCGCATCGAAGAGATTTTCTCGCTCGTGCACCAGGTCATCCGCGACAGCGGCTACGAAGAACTGCTCTCCAGCGGTGTCGTCATCACCGGCGGCTCGGCGGTGATGCCGGGCATGGTGGAGCTGGGCGAAGACATCTTCCTGAAGCCGGTGAGGAAGGGCTTGCCCACCTACCGCGGACCGTTGTCGGACATGGTGGCCAGCCCCCGCTCGGCCACCGTGATGGGGTTGCTCGAGGAAGCGCGCATGGCGCGTGCCCGCGGGCAGAAGGCGGCGCAACAGGCCGGCTCGGTAAAGACCGTGATCGGCCGCGCCAAGGATTGGTTTCTGGGGAATTTTTAGTACGGGCTCGAACGAAGCCCGGTTCATCGCGTGAAACGTTAGGCAACTGCAACATCAGCTAGGAGGCTACATGCCCATCGAAATGATCGAAGAATTCGACCAAGGCACACAGATCAAGGTGATCGGTGTCGGCGGCGGTGGCGGCAACGCCGTCGAACACATGATCGGCCAAGGCGTGCAGGGCGTGGAGTTCATCTGCGCCAACACCGACGCCCAGGCCTTGAACCGCAGCAGCGCGCAAACGCTGGTGCAGCTCGGCCTCTCGGGGCTGGGCGCGGGCAGCAAGCCCGACGTGGGTCGCACCTCTGCCGAAGACGCCACCGAGCGCATCAAGGAAGCCATCACCGGCGCGCACATGCTCTTCATCACCGCGGGCATGGGCGGTGGCACCGGCACCGGCGCCGCGCCGGTGATCGCGCGCCTGGCCAAGGACATGGGCATCCTCACGGTCGGCGTGGTGACCAAGCCTTTCGAGTTCGAAGGCAAGCGCCGCGGCGCGCAGGCCGATGCCGGCGTGGCCGAACTCGAAGCCAATGTCGACAGCCTGATCGTGGTGCTCAACGAAAAGCTGCTCGAAGTGATGGGCGACGACGTGACGCAGGACCAGGCCTTCGCGCACGCCAACGACGTGCTGAAGAACGCCGTGGGCGGCATCAGCGACATCATCCACATCCCCGGTCTTGTCAACGTCGACTTCGAGGACGTGAAGACGGTGATGAGCGAGCCGGGCAAGGCGATGATGGGCACCGCGGTGGGCAGTGGCCCCGACCGCGCCAACCGGGCCGCCGATGCGGCGGTGGCTTGCCCGCTGCTCGAAGGCATCGATCTCTCGGGAGCGCGCGGCGTGCTGGTGCTGATCGCGGCGAGCAAGCAGACCTTCAAGCTCGCCGAGAGCCGCAACGCGATGAACACCATCCGCCGCTACGCCGCCGACGATGCACATGTCATCTACGGCACGGCGTACGACGAATCGCTCGGTGATCAGCTGCGCGTCACCGTGATCGCCACGGGCCTGAACAGCGCACGTCGCCAGGAGACGCGCACGCCGCCACTGACGGTGGTGCAGCCGACGATCCGCACCGGCACCGATGGGCTGCCGATCCTGAACCAGGTGGCGCAGGCCGGGCAGCAGCCCATGGCCGCGCCGCCGGTGCAGCACAGCTACGAAGCGCTGAACACGCCCAGCGTGTGGCGCAGCGCGCGTTCGCAGGCGGCGGCAAAGGTGGATGCGCTGGCGAGCAACGGGATGGACGAAATCGAGATTCCGGCGTTCTTGAGGAAGCAGGCGGATTGACTGACTGGTACGGAAGTCCCCACCGCATGCGCGGTGGGTCGCCTCGGCGGTGTCGACGAGGGCGGAAGAGGCGTTGCGCCGACGCGCCGCCACAATCGCTCGATGTGGTGGCTGATCCTCGAAGCGCTGGGCGCGCTGGCCTTGCTGGTCTTGATCGTCTGGTGGACGATGTTCTCGGGCCGCAACCGGGGCGAGCGGCAGGATCGTGACGACGGCCGCGGGTAGGGCGCCCCGGCTAGCATTCGCGCCGAGGAGCGCACCCGCCATGAACTTTCGCCACCTGATCTGCCTGCTCAGCCTGGCCTGCGCCGCCGCGCACGCCCAGCAGATCGACAAACTCGCCTGGCTCTCCGGCACCTGGACCGAGAACAAGGACGGCAACGTCGTGCAGGAGACTTGGCTAGGCCCGCGCGGGCAGACGATGGTGGCGGCCAATCTCACCACCTTCGCGCAGCGCAGCTCGTTCGAGTTTCTGCGCATCGTCGAGAACAGCGACGGCCTGGCGCTGCTGGCCAGCCCCGGCGGGCGCGCGCCGCCCACCGTCTACAAGTTGGCTGAACTGAGCGAGCGGCGCGTGGTGTTCGAAAACGCCGCACACGATTTTCCGCAGCGCGTGCTGTACTGGCTCGATGCTCAGGGCGCGCTGAACGCCCGCATCGAAGGCCAGGCCGGCGGCCGCGCGCGCGGCATCGAGTGGCGCTTCACGAAGACGGCTCCATAGCCGTGAAGAGGCCCGCGCAATCGGGCTGCAGGCGGCAGGCTCGAAGTTCGCTTCACGAAGGCGGCGCCGCAGGCTTCTCGCGCACCGGCCACACGAACGACAGCGGCTGCTGGCGCAGGCGCCGCCAGATCGCCGAGCGGATGCGCTCGCGTTCGGTGAGCTGGATGCCGCGCGAACGCAGCGCCACCTTGAAAGCGCACCAAAAACTCACCGTGACGTTGAGCACGCCAATCACCGCGATGCCCGCTACGCACCACCAGAAAGCCCCCGTCGCCAGCACACTCCAGCCCAGCGCCGCGGCGGCGGCGGCCAGTTGGCCGGTGGACAGCGTGACGTGGCGCACGTCCAGCGGCAGCGCGACGAATGCGGCCAGCGTCGGCACGAGTCCGAGCAGAAAGCCCAGCGAGACGTTTGCTGCCACGCCCGAGATATTGGCGCGCCACCAGGCCGACCAGCGCAACGCGCGCGGCGCACCCAGCCGAGCGACGATGCGCGGGTTCCACGCGATCGCGCTGTCCAGGCGGTGGAAGACGAAGGCGTTCTCGGCCCAGCCGGCGATCAGCGAGCTGGTGAACAGCAGCACACCGGTGAAGGCGGCGTAGAACGCGGTCGGCCCGAGCAGCGTCAGCGAGTCCAGCACGTACGTCGCTTCCTTCTCGCCCAGCAGCGGGGCGCCAAACAGGCCGATGGCCAGCCATTGCGCGAGCAGCACGATCGGCGCGCAGGCGGCGAGGTTGCCGACGATCGCCGCGGCCTGTGAGCGGATGAGCTGCGCCACACGGTCGACGAAGGCTTCGATGGCGTCATCGCTGCCGGCCTCGCCCGGGCGCGGCAGGCTCGCTGCCATTGCCGGCGCCGTCATCGCGGGTTGTTTGGTGGCCACCGTCCAGTGCAGCAGCATCACGATGACGAAGGTCGCCGCGTAGTTCACGCCGGCGAAGAAGCCGCCCCAGAACGCCGACAGCCCGATCGCCGCGAGCGCGAATTTGACGAACGTCGTGCCGGCGATGACCGCGCCGCCGCCGAGTGCGCGCCGCAGCATCTCGCGGTACTCGGCGGGGGCTGCTGGCGATGTAGTGCTCACCGGTCTCGGCGCTGCGCTCGGCCACCTGGCGCGCCAGCAGCGAGTAGTGGCTGGCCAGCAGCGCACGCACGCCGCGGCGTTCGCGCTGCACGCGCAGCAGCTCCAGCAGCAGCCGGTGCACCTCGGCGCCCACCTGCGGCGCCAGCACCAGCGCCACCAGATGCTCGATGCGCTGGGCGCGGCCACGCAGCTGGTCGACCTCGTACGACACGTCGACCGAGACGCCGTGCACTTCGAGGTGCGCGCCCACGCTGTCGGCCGCCACCACGCAGCGGTCGAGCAGGCTGCGCAGCATGTTCGCCGCCACCAGCGCCTCGCTGTGCCGCTGGCCGGCCACATGCTCGCGAAACTCGTCCACCGAAATCGCCAGCTGGCGAAACGGTTCGTCGCGTAGCAGGCCGGAGTCCATGCGCTGGCGCAACAGCGGCGCGAAGCCGGCGGCGCGCAGCGCGCTGGCCAGCATGGTGATCGCGTGCAAGGCGTTGGCGCGCCAGTCGATGCCGGCGGGCGCGGCCAGCGCGATCAAGCGTTCCAGCAGCGTCGGCTCCAGCCCGTCGATCCAGCGCGCATCGTCGTCTTCGAAGAGCAGCGGGAAGAGCGCGGCCAGGTCCTGCGTGTCGGGCGTGCCCGGGATGATCTGCTGGCGCAACCGCGCGGCCAGCTCGCTGCGCAGCGACAGGCGCGAGCCGAAGCCGAAATCGGCCAGCAGCGCGGCGCAGTCGATGTCGCGCCAGAAGGCTTGCAAGGTGCCGGCCACCTGGGCATGCAGTGCCGGCTGCGCGTCAAGCACCTGCAGCAAGTGCTTCAGGCGCAGCGCGGGCAGCGGCGTGCCGGCGCGCGGCAGGTCGCCGGGCCTGGCGGCCGGTGCGTGCCGCAGCCACTCCATCAACCGCACCAGCCACAGGTGGCGCTGCACGCGCGGCGCTTTCGCGTCGGCCGCGTTGATCAGCGCGGTGAGGTCCCAGACGCCGGACACGGGCGTGGATCGGATCAGTGCAGCGCGCCGGGGTACACGAGCTGGAACTCAGGCACCGGAGATTCGAACGGGCGCGCGTCTTCGGTCATGCAATAGAAGGTGCCGCGCATCTGGCCATGCGGCGTGTCGATGCGCGTCAAGCTGGTGTACTCGAAGCTCTCGCCGGGTTTCAGCAAGGGCTGGTGGCCCACCACCGCGAGGCCGCGCACCTCTTCTTCGCGGCCGTCGGCGTTGGTGATGAGCCATTGCCGCGCCACCAGCTGCGCCGTGACATCGCCGCTGTTGGTGATGGTCACCGTGTACGCGAAAGCGAAGGGCCCTTCGGGCGGCTCGGACTGTTCGGGCAGGTATTGCACCCGCACGTTGCTCTTGAACTCGGGCTTCGCCATGCGGAGCATTCTAGGCAGGCCTCCTAGAATCGACCGCCATGCCCCAAGCACAGATGTATCGCATTGCGCCCAGCATCCTCTCGGCCGATTTCGCACGTCTGGGCGAAGAAGTGAAAGCCGTGATCGCTGCCGGTGCCGACTGGATCCACTTCGACGTGATGGACAACCACTACGTGCCGAACTTGAGCTTCGGCCCGATGGTCTGCCAGGCGCTGCGCAAACACAGCACGGTGCCGATCGACGTGCACCTGATGGTGCAGCCGGTGGACGCGCTGGCCGCGGCGTTCGCGCAGGCCGGCGCCGACCTGATCAGCTTCCACCCCGATGCCAGCACGCATGTCGATCGCACGCTGCAACTGATCCGCGCGGCCGGCTGCCAGGCCGGGCTGGTCTTCAACCCCGCGGCCACGCTGGACGTGCTGGAGTGGGTCATCGACAAAGTCGACCTCATCCTGATCATGAGCGTCAACCCCGGCTTCGGCGGGCAGGGCTTCATCGACGCAGCGCTGCGCAAGGTCGAACGCGCGCGGCGCTTGATCGAGGCCAGCGGCCGCGACATCCGGCTCGAGGTGGACGGTGGCATCAAGGTCGACAACATCCGCCGCGTGGCCGATGCCGGCGCCGACACCTTCGTGGCCGGCAGCGCGGTCTTCGGGCA
>JANNQO010000181.1:0-4441 GCA_031400795.1 Rubrivivax sp.
AGGCCTTCGACGAACCACTGGCCCGAACGTGTTGCCGCGATGAGCGCCTGCAGATAGTCCAGAAGCGGCTCGGAGGCACGCACCCCGAGCACGTCCCGCTGCGCATGCTCCAGCTCGTTCGGGCGCATCACCGGTTGCAGCCGCATCGACAGCTGGCGCCGGTCTTCGCCCTGCAACAGCGCGCGCTCGCTGGCGCGGTCGGGGTAGCCGAGCGTGATGCGCATCAGGAAGCGGTCGAGCTGGCTTTCGGGCAGCGGGTAGGTGCCGAGCTGGTCGCTCGGGTTCTGCGTGGCGATGACGAAGAACGGGTGCGGCAGCGCGCGCGTTTCGTTCTCCACCGAGACCTGCTGCTCTTCCATCGCTTCGAGAAGTGCACTCTGCGTTTTCGGCCCTGCGCGGTTGATCTCGTCGGCCAGCAGCACCTGCGTGAACACCGGGCCCTGGTGAAAGACGAAGGATTCCTTGCTGCGCTCGAAGACGCTCACGCCGATCAGGTCGCTGGGCATCAGGTCGGCGGTGAACTGCACGCGCGAGAACTTCAGCCCCAGCGACATCGCCAGTGCATGCGCCAGCGTCGTCTTGCCCACGCCCGGCACGTCTTCGATGAGCAGGTGGCCGCCGGCGATCAGGCAGGCCACGCAGTCCTCGATCTGTGGCCGTTTGCCGACGATGATCGTGCTAATCTGATCCACCAGCCGCGCGAGCTGGCGCGCAAGGGCTGCGTCCATCCGCGTCACGTTAACCCAAATCGCCGTACGGCAATCCTTCGAAAAGCGATGTCCACTGCGTTCTACAGCCACCCCGATTGCCGTTTGCACGACATGGGCCCAGGCCATCCGGAATGCCCGGCCCGGCTGGATGCGATCACCGACCACCTCACCGCCACCGGCCTGGCGGTGGCGCTGCAGATGCACGAAGCGCCGCTGGCCGACGCCGTGCAGTTGGGACGCGCCCACGATCCGCGCTACGTGGCCGAGATGCAGGCGCTGCTGGCCGAGGTGCACGACGCGAACCGTCCGCGTGCGCTCGACCCGGACACCTTCGCTTGCCCGGCCACCCATGCCGCCGCGTTGCGCGCCGCCGGCGCCGCGATTGCCGCCACCGACGATGTCATCGCCGGCCGCGCCGCCAACGCCTTCTGCGCCGTGCGCCCGCCCGGCCACCACGCCACACGCTCGCAGGCGATGGGCTTTTGTTTCTTCAACAACGTGGTGGTGGCAGCGCGCCACGCGCTCGAGGTGCACGGCCTGCAACGCGTGGCGATCATCGACTTCGACGTGCACCACGGCAACGGCACCGAAGACATCATCGCCGGCGACCCGCGCATGCTGATGTGCAGCTTCTTCCAGCACCCGCTGTACCCGTACAGCGGCACGCAGCCGCTTGGCGACAACATGGTCAACGTGCCGCTGGCGCCGTACTCGCGCGGCGGCCAGGCGCGCGACGCCGTGCAGCAGCGTTGGCTGCCGCGTCTGGAATCGTTCGAGCCGCAGATGTTGTTCGTCAGCGCCGGCTTCGACGCGCACCGCGAAGACGAACTCGGCCAGCTCGGCCTGGTCGAGGACGACTACGCGTGGATCACGGCCCAGCTCGTCGCCGTGGCCGAGCGCCATTCGCAAGGGCGCATCGTCTCGTGCCTGGAAGGCGGCTACGCGCTCTCAGCGCTGGCGCGCAGCGTGGCTGCGCATCTGCGCGTGCTCGCTGGTCTGGCCTGAAGGGCGCTTCGGAATGAACCGCACGTTCGCCGCCGGCGACTTGAGCGAGTTGCTGACCGCGCTGACGCGGGTCACTGCGCTGTTCGAAGCGCTGGTGCTGCTGGCTTGCCTGCTCGCCGCCTGGGCCGTGGTGCGCGTCGTGCGCGGGCGCGAGCCGCATCCCGGATCGATCTGGTTCGGCAACGGCGTCATCGATGGTGTGCTGTTCCCGGTGCTGGCGCTGGTGTTCGTACTCGTCGCGCGTTGGGGCTTGGTCAGCTTGCTGCCGCCGGCGGTGTTCCAGCTGGCGATCCCGATCCTGCTTTCGCTGCTGGTCATCCGCCTTACGGTGCGCGTGCTGCAAAGCGCCTTCCCGCAGTCGCCGGTGATGCGCGTCGTCGAGCGCAGCATCTCGTGGGCGGCCTGGATCGCCGTAGTGCTGTGGATCACCGGTGTGTTGCCGCTGGTGATGGCCGAACTCGACGCCATCCACTGGAAGATCGGTGCCACGCAGATCTCGCTGCGCAACCTGATCGAAGGCGCGCTCACCGCGACCGTCGTGCTGGTCATCGCGCTGTGGGTCTCGTCGGCACTCGAAGCCAGGCTGTTGAAAGGCGCCACCGACAACCTCTCGGTGCGCAAGATGGCCGCCAACGTGCTGCGCGCGTTGCTGCTCTTCGTCGGGCTGATGTTCGCGCTCTCCGCGGCGGGCATCGACCTCACCGCTTTGGGCGTGCTCGGCGGCGCGCTCGGCGTGGGCCTGGGGTTCGGCTTGCAGAAGCTGGCGGCCAACTACGTCAGCGGCTTCGTCATCCTGGCCGAACGCAGCATGCGCATCGGCGACGTGGTGAAGGTCGACAACTTCGAAGGCCGCATCAGCGATATCACGACGCGCTACACCGTGATCCGCAACTTGGACGGCCGCGAGTCGATCGTGCCCAACGAAATGCTGATCACACAGCGTGTGGAGAACTCGTCGCTGGCGGATCGGCGCGTGCTCGTCTGCACCACCGTGCAAGTGGCCTATGGCACCGATCTGGATGCGCTCACGCCGCGGCTGCTCGAGGCGATCCTCGCCGTGCCGCGTGTCATTGCCGACCCGGCGCCCCAAGTGCAACTCGCGAGCTTCGCCGCCGACGGGCTGGAGCTGGCGCTGCCGTTCTGGATCCAGGACCCCGAGAACGGGCAGGGCAATGTGCGCTCGGACGTGAACCTGGCCATCCTGCGTGCGCTGAACGCGGCGGGGGTGGAGATCCCGTACCCGCAGCGCGTGGTGCACCTTCCGGCCCGCGTTTCGTCGCCGCCACCGTAGATTCGTCGCCGCGCACCGGCCCGGGTCGGCGCAGCGGCGCCACAATCCCGGCCGATTGTTCGATTCATCGTGGGTGGAAGCTGTGCGAATGTGGAGAAGTTTTCGGGTCGCCGTGCTGGTCTCGGGTGTGATGCTGGCGGCTTGTGGCAAGGGCGGTGGCGAAACGGCGAAGGCGCCCGTGCCGCTGGCCCAGGCGGCGTCCGCAGCAGCGCCCGGTGGCGCGCAGCCCACCTTGCTGATCGCCCCCGAAGACGTGGCCACGGCGCAGCTCGCATCGCGCGCGCAGGGTCCGGTGATCACCGGCTCGATCCAGCCCGAAAAGCGTGCCGACCTGCGCGCTGAGGTCTCGGCGGTGGTGCTGCAGGTGCTGAGAGAAAACGGCGAAGCGGTGAAGCGCGGCGAGCTGCTGGTGACGCTGGATGCCACGACGATCCGCGACAACCTGGCCTCGGCCAACGAATCGGCGCGCGCTGCCGCGCAGGCCCTCGAGCAGGCCGAGCGCAGCGTGCAACGCCTGCGCACCTTGCAGGCCCAGGGCATGACCTCGCAGCAGGCGCTGGAAGACGCCGAGGTGCGCCGCAACAGCGCGCAAAGCGAGTCCTTGGCAGCCAAGGCACGTGTCGCCAGCGCCAGCCAGCAACTCGCCCGCACGGAGGTGCGCGCACCGTTCGACGGCGTAGTCAGCGAGAAGCGCGCCTCGGCCGGCGACACGGCGCAGATCGGCAAGGAACTGCTCAAGGTCATCGACCCGCGCAGCATGCGCTTCGAGGGCCTGGTCTCGGCCGACCGCATGCACGAGGTGAAGCTTGGCCAGAAGGTGGCGTTCCGCATCAACGGCTACCCGGGCACCGACTTCGCTGGCGTCATCAAGCGTGTCGACGCCGCAGCCAACGCGACCACGCGCCAGCTCGAGGTGCACGTGGCCTTCAACGCTGGCGAGCTGCCGCGCGTGGCTGGCCTGTACGCCGAAGGGCGCATCGAAAGCGGCACGGTGCAGGTGCTGAGCCTGCCCGAAGCGGCGATCGTGCGCGCGGGCGAAGCGGCCGCGGTCTGGCGCGTCGACGACAGCCGAGTCACGCGCGTGGTGCTGCAACTCGGCGAGCGCGACGAACGCAGCGGCGAAGTCGAAGTGAAAGCGGGCCTCGCCGCCGGGGCGCGCTACCTGCGCCGCCCGGGCAGCAGCCTGGCCGACGGGCAGAAGGTGGAGTGGATGAAGCCGGCGGTGGCGGCGTCGGCTTCCGCACCGCTGTCGAAGTAAGGAGTTCGCGATGTTCCTCTCCGACTTCAGCATCAAGCGCCCGGTGGCCACGGTGGTCATCATCATTTCGTTGATGGCGCTGGGCCTGCTCGCGCTGAAGAAGCTGCGCGTGAACCAGATTCCGGACATCGAGCAGCCGGTGCTGGTGGTGAACATCGCCTACCCGGGTGCCTCGCC
>JANNQO010000182.1:0-2240 GCA_031400795.1 Rubrivivax sp.
GGCGCGTGCCAGCGTGCGCGGCGCGCTGCCGACGTTGATCTCGGCGGCCTTGGCGCGTGTCACCGCGTCGAACACCGAGACCGTATCGTTGTCCGGGTTCACCACCCACAGCCGGGTGTTGGCGCCGCTGCGCGGCTCGAGCAGCAGATTGGCCGACATCTCCGGCGTGTCGCTCGTCGCCGTGAGGTAGACCTGGTGCATCAGCGTCTTCGACACTTGCACAGCGGAGTCGTCGGTGACGGTGACAGTCGCGTAGTAGACGCCGGGGCTCGTGTAGCTGTGCGACGCGCTGCCGCTGGCCGACCAGGCGGTGACGGCGCTGCCGTCGCCGAAGTCCCAGCGGTAGCGCACGTTGCTGCCGCTGGCGCTGGCGCTGAAGCCGGCGGCGCTGCCGTTCACCGTGGGTACCACCGGTGGCGGGTCGGCCAGGATCAGCGTGGTCGTGCCGGTGATGGTCCAGGTGATGCTGGCGCTGGCGCTGTTGTAGCCGTCGCTCACTGCCAGCGTCACCGCGTAGCTGCCCGCCGACGTGGGCGTGCCGCTGATCAGGCCGCTGCTGGTGTTGATCGCGAGGCCCGGCGGCAGGCCGCTCGCCGAATAGCGCAGCACGTCGCCGTTGGGGTCGCTGGCCACGAGCGGCAGGCTCACGGCGGTGCCCACTGCGCCGCTGCGGTTGCCGGGCGAGGTGAGCGTGGGTGTGACCGCGATGTTCAGCGTCGGCGCCACGTTCACGCGCAGCATCTTCGCCAGCGAGGGCACACCGGTGTTGTCGATGACGAACATCATCCACAGGCCCGGCGGCACGTCCGACGCGCGGCCCGGGATCTGCACCGAGAGCTGGCTGCCCGCCGTGTTGAACGGCAGGTCGACGAAGCGCTGCTCCATGTTCCAGCTGTGCGTCACCGAGCCGGTCTTGACGAAGGTGACCCGGCTGATGTTGCGGCCCGCAGCCGCCAGCGTGACGTTCAGCTGCACCGTGCGTCCCGGGTCGACGACGGTGGGCGCCGTGTCGATCGCGGGGCGCGTGGCCAACGCCGTGCCCGAGAACAGGTGGGGCGGGTAATAGATCTCGGCGTTGAGGTTGTTCTGCGGCCCCGGCGCGCCGCCGCCGGCCACCAGCACGGTGGCGTCGGGCAGCAAGAGGCCGACCGAGTGGTACAGGCGCGCCCGTACCGCGGTGGCAGCGCGGCTCCAGGTGCCGCTGGCGGGGTTCCAGATCTCGGCGTCGTAGACCACGTTGGTCAGCTCGTTCCACACGCTCGAGCCGCCGCTGGCCAGCACCTTGCCGTCGGCCATCAGCGTGCCGGTGCCCAGCCGGCGCTGCATCGCCATCGATGCCGTGGTGGTGACGGAGGGCGTGCCGCCGCCCGTGATGTCGATGACGATGGCGCCGTTGCTGTTGCCGCCGAACTGCAGGATGCGGCCGGGCGCGAACATCGCCGCGCTCGAATCGCTGCCGGTGGTGGCCGCCGAAAACTGGCCGACCTGCGTGGCAGTGCCGGCGCCGCTGGTGGTGACGTAGAACATGCGCCCGGCGCTGTCGAAGCCGAACACGCGGCCATCCGGGGCGATGAAGTTGCGCGGGTACATGAAGTCGAAGCCGCTGGTGTTCGCGCCGTCGAGCAGGCGGAAGGTGCCGCTGGTGGTGCGCACCTCGGGCCGGTCGGTGCCGCCGGTGCCGCCCTGGATGTAGACCTCGCCGCTGAGCAGCATGATCGAGCTGGAGTACCAGCGCGCGCGTTACATGTTGCCATGTCGGGTGAGCGAGCGGCTCGCCACGTCGAACAGGTTGCTGTTGTTGTTGCCGGTGTTGGTGGTGCCGGTGCCGGTCCAGTTGTCGCCGCCGGCGATGAACACCTTGTCGCCGGCCGGCAGCACGAGCTGCGAGCTGCAGAAGATATCGGTGGCGGTGCTGTTGTCCAGCGTCAGGTGGCTGTTGTCCTCGGGGTTCCAGACGTCGTACTTGAAGAAACCGGTCTGCCGGCCGGTGAGATCGGTTCCGTAGCTCATCACGCGCCCGTCGGGCGTCAGCACCGCGTGCACCGGGATCAGCGGCCAGCTTTGCACCGGGCCGAACAGGCCGCGCGTGGCCGCGTCAGCCGGGATCACCGTGCCCGGGGGCAGCGCGAGTTTGGTCTTCTTCGCGCCGGCACTGGCTTGCGCCTGTTCGCTGGCGGCGCTGGGCGCCGGCGTGTCGCTGCCGCCGCCGCAAGATACCAACAACAGCGCGGCCACGCAGG
>JANNQO010000183.1:0-33484 GCA_031400795.1 Rubrivivax sp.
TGCGGGTCACCGCCTTTGTTGACGTAGCCGTAGGCGCCGGCACGCAACGAGCGCAACGCGTACTGGTCCTCGGGGTACATGCTGACGATCAGCACCTTGACCGTCGAGCCTTCGTCCTTCAAGGCGTGCAGCGCGTCCAGGCCGCTGCGACCGGGCAGGTTGATGTCCAGCACCAGCACGTCAACCAACTCCTTGCGCAGCAGCGCGCGCAACTCGCCGTAGTCGGCGGCTTCGCCGACCACGCTGATGTCGCTGGCATCGGCCAGCGTGTCGCGGATGCCGCGGCGGATCAGCGCGTGGTCGTCACACAGCAGCACTCGAATCATGGCTGGATGCTACGTCGTCGCTGAGCGGAATGGACAGGATCAAGGTCGTCGCGCCGGGCCGGCTGGCGAGGTCGATCCAGCCGCCGACCGTGGAGGCGCGCTCGTGCAGCCCGCGGATGCCGAAGCTCTTCGCCTTGGCCAGGTCTTCGCTGGCCAGGCCGCGGCCGTTGTCGGTGACCTCCAGCGACAGCACGCCCGCGCCCAGCGTCAGCTCCATCGCCACGCGCGAGGCCTGCGCGTGCTTGGAGACGTTGGTCAGCGCCTCCTGCGCCGCGCGGTAGGCGACGAGCGGCACCAAGGCGGGCAGCTGCAGTTGCTCGTGAGAGCTGGCGAAGGCGCAGTCGATGCCGGTGCGGCGCGTGAAGGTCTGCGCCATCCATTGCAGCGCCGCCACCAGACCTTGCTCGAGGATTGCCGGGCGCAGGTTTTGCATGATGCGCTGGCTGGCCTCGATGGCTTGCGTCACTGTGTCCAGCGTCGCCGCCACGCGCTCGCGCACTGAGTCTTGCGTGGAGTGGCGGCGAATCCAGTCCAGCTCGAACTTCAGCGCGGTGAGCGAGCCGCCGACATCGTCGTGGATCTCGCGCGCAATCGCGGCGCGTTCGCGTTCGACGCTGATCTGCAGGTGCTGCGCCAGCTCCGACAAGCGCTGGCGCGAGGCGGCCAGCTCGCTGTCGGCAGCCAGCTTGGCGCGCTGC
Organism: Rubrivivax sp.; assembly: GCA_031400795.1. Taxonomy (GTDB): domain Bacteria; phylum Pseudomonadota; class Gammaproteobacteria; order Burkholderiales; family Burkholderiaceae_C; genus Rubrivivax. The sequence goes on from JANNQO010000183.1 coordinate 1,025, forward strand.
GTGCGGCTGGCGTCGACGGCATGTTCCAGCGCCGGCGCCAGCCGCACCAGGTTGTTTTTCAGCATGTAGTCGCTGGCGCCCGATCGCATCGCCGCCACCGCCACCTCTTCGCCGATCTCACCGGAAACCAGGATGAAGGGCGTCAGCGGGTCGCGCGCGCGCAGCAGCGCCAGCGCGTCGATGCCGCTGAAGCCGGGCAGGTTGAAGTCGGAGACGATGGCGTCCCAGGCTTCGGCCAGCGCCGCCTCGAACTGCTCGCGCGTCTCGACGCGCCGCGCGTCGACTGCCATGCCGCCGCGCCGCAGGTGGGCCAGCGCCAGCTCGTGATCGAGTTGCGCGTCTTCCAGATGCAGCACGCGCAGCCGCGGCGGGTTCATCGCATCGAGTATCCCGCAGCGCCGCCACGAGGAGGCGGCGCAGCTGGCTTCGGCTTTTAACGCGGTTGCCGGACCACCCGCAGGTACGGTTTCGGCGCCTTCCAGCCACCGGGGAACAACTTCTTCGCTTCGTCGTCCGACACCGAGCCGGCGATGATGACGTCTTCGCCCTGCTTCCAGTTCACCGGTGTGGCCACCCGGTGCTTGGCGGTGAGCTGGATCGAATCGAGCACGCGCAGGATCTCGTCGAAGTTGCGCCCGCTCGTCATCGGGTAGGTCATGGTCATCTTGATTTTCTTGTCGGGGCCGATCACGAACACCGAGCGCACGGTTGCATTCGTCGCTGCGCTGCGGCCTTCCGACGTTCCCGCTTCGTCGGCGGGCAACATGTTGTAGAGCTTGGCCACGGCGAGTTCGGTGTCGCCGATCATCGGGTAGTTCGGAAAGTGACCTTGTGTCTCTTCGATGTCGCGGGCCCAGCGCTCATGCGAGTCGACCGGGTCGACGCTCAGACCGATGAGCTTGCAATGGCGCCGCGCGAATTCGGGTTCGATACCCGCCATGTAGCCCAGCTCGGTGGTGCACACCGGCGTGAAATCCTTGGGATGCGAGAACAGGATCGCCCAGTGCTCGCCGATCCATTGGTGAAAGTCGATCGTCCCGTGGGTGGTCTGGGCCTTGAAGTTGGGCGCCAGGTCGTTGATGCGCAGTGACATGATGGCTCCTCGAAAATGCCGGCTTCGCCGGCGAACCGTGGGTGCAAACCTTCGCGCGACGGCGAAGACAACTTCCGGCCTGTAGACCAGCTCTTCTCCCGACAGGCGCGAGAGTCGGTTCTGCACGCGCCGCAGGCATTCAGCCTGGGCGCGCGGTGAAATACTCGTCAGACGACGGCCGGCCGCACCGCAGCCGGTCTGCAGCGTCATCAGCGGCCGCACCCTCCAGCGATACGTGAAGCGCTCGCACCAGGTGCACTCGCAGTCGAAGCCGGCTTGTTGCAGCAGTGCTGCCAGCTTGCGCGGCGTGTCGGTTCGCGCGTGCTGCATCACGCTCGCATCGCGCGGATCCGGCGCGGCACGGGCGGCGTCGAGTTCTTCGGCCCAGACGTGCAGGCCCGGAACGCCAGGGTCGTCGCCCCAGGTCGCGATGCCGACGGTGCCGCCTGGGCGGAGCACACGATGCACCTCGCGCAGCGCGTCGTTCGGCCGCGGAAAGTGAAACATCACGAAAGCAAGCAGCGCGACGTCGAAGGCCTGGCTGCGCAGCGCGAGCTGCTGCACGTCCATCACCGCACAGTCCAGGCTGCGGCACGCGATGCGCAGCATGCCCTCGGCACGATCGACGCCAACGACGTGCGCATCGGCAGCCGCGGCGCGCAATGCCGGCACCAGCGTGCCGACTCCGGTGCCCAGATCGAGTACGCGTTGCGCCGCGGCCAGCGGCAGGCGATCGAGCAGCGGCTGCGCCATCGGGCCGATCACCGGCGCCCAGTGTTTCGCATACGCCGCCGCCTTGGCGGTGTATTCGGCGGCCAGTTCGCGCGACGGGTCGCTGCCGCGGCATGCTGTCCCCAACATGATGATCAATCGATTCGAGACTCGACGAGGTGGAAACGATTCGGCATGCCGAGCACCCTACTCGCCGGGCGTTCCGCGGCGTTCCGAAGACGGCAACGGCGTTGCACTCGCCGCTCCGGCAGTCTCGCTGATCACACGCTGCAGCAGCGCTGCGAGTGGCTCCGCCACCGGTGCGGCATCTGCGCCGTCGGCCGGCAAGCCGGCCAGGCAGGCCTGCGCATCGCAGCGGTCGATCGGTTCCAGATTCGGGCGAGCCAGGTACAAGCGCAACAGCGGCGCTGCCTCGCGTGCGTTGCGCTCGGCCGCGAGGATGCGCGCGAAGCAGAACACGCTGTCGAGCTGCACCTCCTCGTTGCGAGTTGCGGCTGCCGCGCGCGCGGCCACGTGCAAGCGCACGCGCGCCTGCTCGATGTCGCCCCGCCGAATCGCGATACGCACCAGCTGGTTCAGCGCTGCGGTCTCGACTTCCGCGTACGAGTCAGCACGCGCCACAGCGATCACTTCCCGCGCCACGCTTTCGGCGTCGTCGAGGCGACCCGTCGCCGCATACACACCCGACAGGTTGACGAGCAAGGCCGGCCGCGGCAGCAACAAGCCATGCTGCTCGCACAGCATCAGCCCTTCGTCGAGGAATCCACGCGAGGCATCGAAGTCGCCCAGCGCATTGCAGATGTAGGCCAGGTTGTTCAGCCCCACCGCGACGCGCAGCCACTCGCCCTGTTCGCGTTGCGCCGCCACCCACTCGAACGTCACCGCCTTGGCACGCGCGTAGTTGCCCAGAGCCTTCTCCACGAGGCCCAGATTGGCCTGTGCCACAACGGCGCTGCGTGCATCGCCGCAGGCCCGCGCGTAGCGCATCGCCTGCTCGAGATAGCGCTTGGCCTCGATGTTGCGGCCCCATTGCCAGCAACAGGTGCCGAGCACGCCGAGGCAGCGCGCCAGCACACCCCGCTCGCCGGCGATCCGGGCGAAGTGAATGCCCTGGCGCGCCGTGGCGGCAGCCTGTTCGAGCCGCGACACCCGGTACTCGAGCTGTGCCATCGCCGCCGCCAATCGCGCCGCGCAAGCCGGCACCGGCGCTGCGACCCGCCGCGCCTCGCCCAGCAGCTCCAGACCCTCCGCGACACGACCGCGAACGCCGAAGAACTGTTTGAGCGCCACCGTGCTGGCACCGATCTGCGCGGTCGCAGCGACGTCGATCGCCCAGCGCCAGGCCTGGCGGCAGTTCTCCAGTTCGTTGCCGATCTGGTCGAGCGTCTTCTGTTCTGCCGCTTCCGCACCCGGCCCGGCACGCTCGAGAAAGCGGTGAAACCACGACGCGTGGCGACGCAACGCATCGCCACGCGCCGGCGACTCCAGCTTGGCCGCCGCGAACTGTCGGATCAGCGGATGCAGCGCGCAGCGCCCACCCGCGAGCATCTGCAGCAACGACTTGTCGGCCAAAGCTGCCAGCAAGGGCAACGAAGCGGCACAGACTTCGTGGGCAGCCTCGCGCGTGAAGCTGCCGACAAACACCGACAACTCGGCGAGGGCGCGTTGCTCGCGCGCCGCCAGCATCTGCCAGGAACGCTCGAAGGTCGCACGCATGCTGCGGTGTTCAGGCCGCTCTTCGGCTGAATCGGCGCTGTCGAGCACGTCCAGCGAGCGCTCCAACTCAGCGACGATCTCGGTCACCGGCAGCAGCCGTACCCAGTGCGCAGCAAGCAGCAGCGCAAGCGGCAGGCCGCCGGTGGCGCGGACCAGCGCGACGATCGATGGCGCCTGCGCTCGGGCATCGAAGTCGGGGCGTGTGGCCACGGCCGATGCGACGAACAGCTGCGCCGCTTCGCTGGCCAACAGTTCACCTGGCGCCGCTTGCTCCGGCGGCAGCGCCAGGCCGCCCAGCGGCAGCAGCGCTTCGCCGCGCACTGCCAGGCGCACGCGCGACGTGGCGCAGATCTTCAGATGCGTCGTGTCGGCGAGCAGTTGAGCCGCGAAGCGCGCCAGGTCGTCGAGGTGCTCGGCGTTGTCGAGCACCAGCAGGGTGCGGCGCGTCGCGAGGTGTTCGCGGACCAGCGCCAGGGGTGGCTGCTGCGGGCCGGGGGTGAGCCTGAGTTCACTGGCGATGCGCGCCGCGATCTGGGCGGTGACGTGCAGATCGTCCAGGGCGATCCAGAACACGCCGTCGGCGAACAGCGGTTCGAGCCGGCGCAGCGCGTGCTCGAGCAGGCTGCTCTTGCCCACGCCGCCCGGGCCGAGCACGGTCACCAGCCGGCAGTCCTGGCGCGCGAGCAGCGCGGCCAGTTCGTCAAGTTCCTTGGCGCGGCCAAAAAAGCCTTCACCGGGGACGATCGGTGCCGAACCCTGCGCGCCAGCCGGCAACGCCGCTGCCGCAAACTGCTGGCGCACACGCAGCGATGGTTCGATGCCGAGCTCCTCTTCAAGCCGCACCACGAAGCTGTGATACGCCTCGCGCTGTTCGTCGAACTGCCCGAGTTCGCGCTGCGCGGTGAGCAGCGCCACGACGGCGTCTTCGTCGAGCGGGTCGGCGTCGAGCAGGCGGCGCGCAAGTGCTGCGGCATCGCCGGGTTCGCTGTGAAGCTGCCTCAGCCGGATTCGCGTCAGCTCATGCCAGCGCCGGGCGTGCTCGGCGCGCTCGGCGTCGAGCCAGGCGGTCCAGGCCGGGTTCGACGCATCTTCCAAACCGTCGAGCAGCTCACCGCGGCAGCGCCCCAATGCGTCGGCAATACGACCTTCACGGTGCGCGGCCTGCACGTCTTGAACGTCGGTGGCCACATGCAAGCGCACCAGGCCGGGTTGGACTTCGAGCGATCCGGTTCCTGGCAAGGCACGTGCCAAGTGCAGTGCCTTGCGCAAGTTGGTCGCTGCCAGCTCGCCGCGGTGCCCGGGCCACAACACAGCGGCGAGTTCGCTGCGCGCGACCCAGCCGCGGCGCAGCGCGAGCAGCGCCAGCAACTGACCGCGGCGCTCGCCCGGGAGTGCAACCCGTATGCCGTCGTGTTCGATCTGCGGGCGGCCGAGCAGAGTCAGATAGGTGGGCATCCGCGCTTCGCACAGCGCGACGCACTGCGCGGCGCGATTGTTGCGCAGGCGCGCGGACGGGTCATCGCGGCAAGTCGATCGCGGACGCCGCGCCGCGTTCTGGAGCCCATGAGATGGGCCCGCTTCACCCCGGTGTTTCAGCCGCTGCAGCGCGGGCTCGCTGCCGACAATGAATTCGAGCCCGACCGTGCGCAGAAGTCACGCGGGCGAGATTCGACAAGTCAACGGGATCGCAATGATCGACCTCGACTCCACGGCCGGCGCGCCGCCGGCCGGTTTGCCGTTGTTCGCCGCCGCCGAGCTGCAGGACCAACTGCTCGTGGCCGGCAACGATCTCGATCGGCTGCGCTGCCTGTTGGACGACGCCGGCCAGGCCTTGATGGGCCATTTCACCGGCGCCACGGCGCGGCTGGAGGTGGTGCTGCGCGCCCTGGATGGGCAAGCGCTGGACGAGGACATGCGCGAGACCGTGCGCGACACGCAGCTCGTGCTCGGCGGCGCGATCACCGCCATGCAGTTCCAGGACATGGCCGCGCAGCTCATCGCGCACACCACCGGGCGGCTGCGCGGCTGCGCCGACCGCCTGGCGATGCAAGCTGCCGGCGACGACGAAGACGGCGCGGGCGTCATCGCAGCCATGCCGCTGCGCGTCAACCCGGTGACGCAGGACGAGATGGACGCGGGTTCCATCGAGTTGTTCTGAAGCCGCACCGCCCCGTACACCCCCGAAAGAAGGCCATGCACGCGATCCTCGCCGTCGACGATTCCTCTTCCATGCGCCAGATGGTCGCGTTCACGCTGAAGAACGCGGGCTTCCATGTCGTCGAGGCCGTCGATGGCCAGGACGCTTTGCAGAAGGCGAACAGCCGCGACTTCGACCTCGTGCTCACCGACCAGAACATGCCGCGCATGGACGGCCTCGAGCTGACCCGCAAGCTGCGCGAGAACCCGAAGTTCAAGACTACGCCGATCCTGATCCTCACCACCGAGAGCGGCGACGCGATGAAGCAGGCCGGCCGCGCCGCCGGGGCCACCGGCTGGCTGGTGAAGCCCTTCGACCCGACCAAGCTGATCGAAGTCATCGGCAAGGTCATCCGCTGAAGACAGGGCGCCGCGATGGTTGAAACGGGCGGCAGCCCGCTCGGCGGGGGCATCGACCTCGGCCGGTTCTGCCATGCGTTCTTCGACGAGGCCGGCGAGAACCTGGACCGCATGGAGCAGATGCTTCTGCAGCTGGACCTCGAGCACACCGACGTCGAGCGGATGAACGCCATCTTCCGCTGCACGCATTCGGTGAAAGGCGGTGCGGCGACGTTCGGCTTCGCCGACGTGGCCGGGCTGGCACATGACATGGAGACGCTGCTGGACAAGCTGCGCCACCGTGAACTGCAGCCCACGGCGAGCCTGGTCGACAGGCTGCTCGCCTCGGGCGATGCGCTGAAGGCGATGCTGGCGCGCCACCAGGGCCACCACGCCGAACCGGCAGGCGAAAGCGCGTGGGGGTTCTTCGACGGCGCCCCGGGCGCCCCCGGCGACGGCGCCCCAGTCGCCCCCGGCGCTTCGCCGGCCGGCGCGGCCGCGCTCGCCGCGATCCGCAGCGCCGAATCGGGCACGCTGCGCGTGTCGGTGGCCAAGGTCGACCGGCTGATCAACCTGGTCAGCGAACTGATCATCACGCAGGCCATGCTGGCGCGCAGCAGCAAGGCCGCCACGCCGCAGCACCGGATCGAGGCCGGCCTGGCCGAGCTGGAACGTCACACGCGCGACCTCCAGCAAGCCGTGATGTCGATCCGCATGACGCCGATGTCGATGGTCTTCAACCGTTTTCCGCGCATGCTGCGCGACCTCGCCGGCAAGCTCGGCAAGCGGGTCGAGCTGGTGGTCCGAGGCGAGGCCACCGAACTCGACAAGGGCCTGGTGGAGAAGATCGCCGATCCGCTCACGCATCTGGTGCGCAACAGCTGCGACCATGGCATCGAATCGCCCGCCGAGCGCCGCGCCAGGGGCAAACCCGAGCACGGCACGATCACGCTCGTCGCCGCACAGCAAGGCGGCTCGATCGTCATCGAGGTGCGCGACGACGGCCAGGGCTTGAGCCGCGCCAAACTCATCGCCAAGGCACGGCAGCGCGGCCTGCAGGCGAGCGACTCGATGAGCGATGCCGAGGTCCACGGCTTCGTCTTCGCGCCCGGATTTTCCACGGCCGAGCAGGTCACCGACGTCTCCGGCCGCGGGGTCGGCATGGACGTGGTGAAGGCGAACATCGCCTCGTTCGGCGGCACGGTGGAGATCGAATCGGCCGAGGGCTGCGGCATGACCGTGCGCGTGCGGCTACCGCTCACGCTGGCCATCATGGCGACGGCCGCGTCGCGTTGATCCTGGACGTGGGTTCGCTGGATCGGGAGGCGTTCTAGGGATTTCAGTCCGTTGGGCGAGCGCCGATAACCGAACACCACGGCCTGCCGTCGCCACCGCCCCTCGAAAGCCCCGCATGGACATGATCGCCGAAGGCAAGATCGTCGCCCGCACCGAAGCCGCACGCAGCGCCGCGTTGCCGCACGGCGGCCCGCAGCAGGGCGGCGAGTTCCTCACCTTCAGGCTCGGCGCCGAGGAGTACGGCATCGACATCCTGCGCGTGCAGGAGATCCGCTCGTACGAGCCGCCCACACGCATCGCCAACGCACCCGCTTTCGTGAAAGGCGTGGTCAACCTGCGCGGCGCGATCGTGCCCATCATCGACCTGCGCCTGAAGCTGAACTGCGAGCGCGCCGAGCTCAACGACTGCACGGTCGTGATCGTGCTCAACGTCGTCGGCCGGACCGTCGGCGCGGTGGTCGATTCGGTGTGCGACGTGCTGGAGCTGCGCAAGGACCAGGTCCAGCCCGCGCCCGCGTTCGGCGGCGCGGCGGCCGGCAGCTTCATCACCGGCATCGGCAGCGTGAACCGCGGCGCGGGCGATGGCGGCGGCGAGCGGCTGCTGATCCTGATGGACATCGAAGGCTTGATGGGCAGCGCCGAGATGGGATTGACCGGCCCGCATTGAAGACGGTGGCGGTCGCGCGCCGTTGCGCCGAACCGATGCGGCGGCGTCAAAATCAGCCATGCCTTCCGCGGACGCCGCCGGCGACAGCCCGGCCCTGTCGCAGATCACCAAGCAGGACATGCTGAGCCTGCTGCTGGACAGCACCGAGCAAGGCTTCTGGTTCATCGACAACGCGCTGCGCACCACCGACGCGAATCCGGCGATGTGCCGCATGCTGTGCACGACGCGCGAGCAGATGCTCGGGCGCAGCATCTACGACTTCGTCGACGAGGCCAACGCGGCGATCTTTCGCCACCACGTGGCGATCCGCGCGCAGGGCATCGCCGAGGGCTACCCGATCGCACTGACGCGCAGCGACGGCACGCAGGTCGATTGCTACAACAACGCCACGCCGGTGTTCGACGCCCAGGGCCGCAAGATCGGCGCGATCGGCCTGTTCTCCGACATCAGCGCGCAAAAGCGTGCCGAGCGCCAGGTGCGCCTCACCAGCGAGCTGCTGGCGCGCGAATCGCAGGTGCTCGAGCGCACGCTGGACAGCCTCGACCAGGGCGTGCTGAGCATCGACCCGCAAGGCCGCATCAACGCCTGGAACCGTCGCTTCCTGGAGCTGCTGCTGCTGCCCGATTCGTTGATGGAAGGCAACCCGCGGCTGATCGACCTGGTCGAGTATCAGCTGCAGGCCGGCCACTACAGCGGCGAGATCCGCGAGCGCGCCCTCCGCGATCTGCCACGCTTGCGCGAGGCCGGTGAACCGGCGTGGCATGGCATGTGGCAGGACAGCTACCGGCGCACCACGGTCGACGGCCGCGAACTCGAAGTGGCTTCGTTCGGCGCCACCGAGGGCGGCATCGTGCGCACCTACACCGACATCACCGAGCGGGTGAAGAACGAGCAGGCGCTGATCGCCGCGAAAGAGGAGGCCGAGCGCGCGAACCGCGCCAAATCGGAGTTCCTGTCGCGCATGTCGCACGAGCTGCGCACGCCGATGAACGCGATCCTCGGCTTCGCGCAGCTGCTGGATACCGATACCCAACACCCGCTGGATTCCACGCAGCGCAGCCGTGTGCAGGAGCTGCTGCGCGGCGGGCACCACCTGCTGGCGCTGATCAACGAGGTGCTCGACCTGTCGCGCATCGAGGCCGGCGCGATGCAACTCGAACTCGGCGCGGTGGCGCTGGCGCCAATCATCGAAGACTGCTTGCGCCTGGTCGAGCCGATGGCGCTGCAACGACGCGTGCAGCTGCCGCCGGCGCTGTGCACGGCACACGCGGCGCTGCACGTGCGCGCCGACGCGGTGCGGTTGAAACAGGTGCTGCTGAACCTGCTCTCCAACGCGATCAAATACAACCGCGAAGGCGGTGTCGTGCATCTGGAGGTGGATGCCGGCGAGCAAGGCATCCGCGTTGCGGTGCTCGACGAAGGCCCGGGCATCAGCGGCGAGGACCAGGAGCGCTTGTTCCAGGCCTTCGAGCGCCTGGACGCGCAGCACAGCTCGATCGAAGGCGCCGGCATCGGCCTGGTGCTGAGCAGACAACTGATGGGCTTGATGCAAGGCGAGATCGGCGTCATCAGCCCGGCCGCCGAGGGAGTTGGCAGCACCTTCTGGCTGCGCCTGCCCGCAGCCGCAGCGCCCCGCGCCGAACCGCCGAGCGCCGGCCTGCCCGTGCTGCGCGTTTCCGAGCAGCGCCACCGCGTGCTGTACATCGAAGACAACGCCGTCAACCAACTGCTGATGCAGGGCATGCTGGCGCAGCGGCCGGGCGTCGAACTGCTGCTGTCGGCGTGGCCCGAGGAAGGCCTGACGCTGGCCGCGCGCGAACGGCCGGATCTGATCCTGCTGGACATCCAGCTGCCCGGCATCGACGGCTTCGAGGTGATGCGCCGGCTGCGCGCCGATGCCGCCACCGCGGCGATCCCGGTCGTCGCGGTAACAGCCAACGCGATGAACAGCGACCTCGAGGCCGCGCGCCGCGCCGGCTTCGACGGCTACCTGACCAAGCCGCTGGACCTGCCGGTGCTGCTGGCGCTGGTGGATCGGGTGCTGGCGTAGCGCCTGCTACACCGCCCCGGCATTGCGCAGCGTCTCCAGCACCGGCCGCCGCAGCACATCGCGCAGCCCCCACCAGCCCGCGGCCAGCGCCAGCAGTGCGCCGGCGGCCGAGCCCAACAGCGGCACCCAGGGGCTTGGGTTCCAGCTGAACTCGAAGGCGTAGCGCGCCAGCAGCCAGCCCACCACCACCGCGGCCACCGAAGCGAGCAGACCGGCCAGCGCGCCCACGCCGAGCAGCTCGGTGCGCTGCACCTGCGCCAGGAGACGGCTGCCGGCACCCAGCGCGCGCATGATCGCGAACTCGCGCGAACGCGCCTCGCGCGTGGCCGTCACCGCAGCGAACAGCACCACCAGCCCGGCGGCGAGCGTGAAGCCGAACAGGAACTCCACCGCGCGCACCACCTGATCGAGCACGCGCTGCAGCTGCGCGATCGAGGCCGACACGTCGACGTTGGTGATGTTCGGAAAGTCCCGGCTCAGCTGCGCGTCGAAACCCATCTTCTCCGGAGCGCGGAAGGCGCTGATGAAGGTCACCGGCACGTCGTTCATCGCCGAGAGCGGAAAGAGCACGAAAAAGTTCGCGCGCATCGAGCCCCAGTCGACCTTGCGCAGGCTGGTGACGCGGCCCTGGCGCGTCTGGCCGGCGATGTCGAACGTCAGCGAGTCGCCCAGGCTGAGTTTCAGCGTCTGCGCCAGGCCGTCTTCGACCGAGAGGCCGTCGGTTTCTTCGGCCGTCCAGCGCCCGCCCACCAGCGTGTTGTGCGCCGGCACCTCGCCGCTGTGGCTCAGGTTGAACTCACGCTCCACCAGGCGCTGGGCGCGCTCGTCGGCGAACGAGCCCGCCGTGATCGCCCGCCCGTTGATCGCCACCAGCCGTCCGCGGATCATCGGGAACCAGTCGAAGCGCTGAACGCCGGCGGCCTGCAGCGCGGCGCGAAAAGGCTCGCCCTGCTCGGGTTGCAGGTTGATGACGAAGCGGTTCGGCGCGTCTTTCGGCGTGGCCTGGCGCCAGCTCGCGATGAGGTCGGTGCGCAGCAGCACCAACAGCACCAGCGCCAGCAAGCCCACCGCGAGGGCCGAGACCTGCAGCACGGCGAAGGCCGGCCGCGCCGCGATCTGGCGCGTCGCCAGCACCAGCCAGCGCGGCGCGCGCGACTCGGGCACCGCGCGGCGCAGCACTTGCACAGCCACATAGGCCAGCGCGGCGAACAAGGCCACCGCGCCGGCGAACCCGCCGACCGCGATGAGACCGAGTTTCACGTCACTCGAGACCGCCAGCAGCAGCGCCACGAAGCCGCCGATGCCAGCCGCCAGCACGAGCAGCGACGAGGCTTTCAGCGCGCCCACGTCGCGGCGGATCACGCGCAGCGGCGGCACCTGCGCCAGCTGCAGCACCGGCGGCAGGCCGAAACCGACCAGCAGCGTGAAGCCGACGCCCACGCCGAAGGCCGCCGGCCGCCAGCCCGGCGCCGGCAGGCTGGCCTGCACCAGGCCAGCGAGCAACCAGACGAAGACCTGGTGCACCACCAGGCCGATCAGCAGACCGGCGACGCTGGCCAGCACACCGACCAGCGCGAACTCGATCGTGTAGGCGCCGGCGATGCGCCGCTGCGGCAGGCCCAGCACGCGCAGCATCGCGCAATCGTCGAGGTGGCGCTGCGCAAAGTCGCGCGCGGCGATCGCCACCGCCACTGCCGCCAGCAGCGCGGCGAGCAGCGCGACCAGGTTCAGGAACTTCTCGGCGCGGTCCAGCGTCTGCCGCATCTCGGGCCGGCCGCTTTCCAGCGATTCGACACGCACTCCGCGCAGCGGCACGCTCGTGATCTTCGCCTCGGCCCAACGCACGAACTCGCCCACCCGAGCTTCGCTCCCGGCGGGCGCGGCCACCGCGAGCCGGTAGGTAACGCGGCTGGCCGGCTGGATCAGCGCGGTAGCGGCCAGGTCGGCTTGCGCCAGCATGACGCGCGGCGCGAAGCTCATGAATCCCGCGCCGCGGTCGGGCTCGATGACGATGGTCTGCGTGATCGTCAAGTTGGCGTCGCCGAGCAGCAGCTTGTCTCCGAGTGCCAGCTGAAGTGAATCGAGCAGCGCGGCGTCGACCCACACCGTGCCCGGCTCGGGTGCACGCGTGGCGCTGCGCACAGCCGCGTCGCCGGCACCCTTCAGCATCAACTGGCCGCGCAGCGGGTAGCCTTCAGTCACCGCCTTCACCGCCACCAAGCGCGTCGCGCCGCCTTTGTCTTCGGGGGCGCGCGCCATGCTCGGAAAGTTGGTCGTCGCGGCGATGTTCAGGCCGAGCGCCTGCGCGCGCGCCGCCAGCTCGGGCGGCGACGGCCGGTCGCTGGCCACCACCGCATCGCCACCGAGCAGCGCCCCGGCATCGCGCGCCAGCCCGCCGGCCAACCGGTCGGCGAAGAAGCCCACCGCAGTGAGTGCGGCCACCGCCAGCATCACCGCCACGGCCAGCAGTCTCAACTCACCGGCACGGAAATCGCGAAGGGTCTGGCGCCAGGCCAGCGAGATCAACGAAGGCGGGCGGAGAGCGAGTGCGGTCATCTCACGACGGTAGCGCATCGCCACCTTGCCGGATACTGAAGGCCCGTTTCGAGAGGAGGCTTCATGATCATCGTGCTGGGCAGCGTGGAGACCACCGCTGCGGGGTTCGACGAAGCCTTGCGGCTGAGCCAGCAACATGTGCAGCGCTCGCGCGCCGAGCCGGGCTGCCTGGCGCACGCCGTGCACCGCGACACCGACCAGCCGCTGCGGCTGGTGTTCGTCGAGCGCTGGGCCGATCTGGCGGCGCTGCAGCTGCACGTGGGCTTGCCGGCGTCGCGCGGCTTCATCAAGGCGCTGCTGCCGCTGTTGGCGCAGCCGCCGCAGATGACGGTCTACCAGGCCACGCCGCAAGCCCTGTGATCCGCTTCGAGCCGATCACGCGCGGGCGCTTGCCGCTGCTGCACGAATGGCTGCAGCGCCCGCATGTGGCCGCCTGGTGGGGCGAGGCGGGCAGCCTGGCTGAACTCGAAGCGCACTATCTGCCGCCCTCGCCGGATCGGGCGGCGCTGTTGAGCGAGACCCTGATCAGCCCTCGGCCGGAATCACCTCGTCGAGCTGCCGCACCCAGCGCGCCTTGTCCTGCGCACTCGCGAAGCTCGCCTCGAAGCTGTTCAGCGCCAGTTGCCGCGCCTGCTCTGGCCCGAGCTGCGGCAGTGCCGCGAAGGTCTCGGTGAAGTTGCGGTTGATGTAGCCGCCGAAGTACGCCGGGTCGTCGCTGTTGATCGTCACGCACAGACCGGCATCGAGCAGCGCCGGCAGGTTGTGCTGGGCGAGTGTCTCGAACACGCGCAGCTTGACGTTCGATAGTGGGCACACCGTCAGCGGCATGCGCTCGCGCGCCAGGCGCTGCACGAGCGCCGGGCTGTCGATGCAGCGCACGCCCTGGTCGATGCGCTGCACCTGCAGCACGTCCAGCGCAGTTTCGATGTAAGCCGCGGGGCCTTCTTCGCCGGCATGCGCCACGACGTGCAGCCCAAGCGCGCGGCAACGCGCGAAGACCCGCGCGAACTTCTCCGGCGGGTGGCCCCGCTCGGCGCTGTCCAGCCCCACGCCGATGAAGTGCGCGGCGTGCGGCAGCGCGGCGTCGAGCGTCGCGAAGGCTTCCTGCTCGCTCAGGTGGCGCAGAAAGCAAAGGATCAGCGCCGCACTGATGCCCAAGCGCGCTTGTGCCTGCGAACAAGCGCGCGACAAGCCGCGCATCACCACCTCGATCGGCACGCCGCGCGCGGTGTGCGTCTGCGGGTCGAAGAACAGCTCCGCGCGCACCACGTGGTCGGCCGCAGCGCGTTCGAAGTACGCCATTGCCATCTCGAAGAAATCTTCTTCGTGCAGCAGCACGCTGGCGCCGGCGTAGTAGATGTCCAGAAAACTCTGCAGATCGGCGAACGCGTAGGCTGCGCGCAGCGCTTCCACGTTGGCGTAGGGCAGCCGCACGCCGTTGCGCCGCGCGAGCTTGAAGATCAACTCCGGCTCGAGCGAGCCTTCGATGTGGATGTGCAGCTCGGCCTTCGGCATGCGCTCCAGGAGCGACTGCAATCGTTCAGCGGTCATGGCGGGACTTCGAGGAGAGTTCGCATGTCCGATCGATTCTGCCAACTATTGCGCAGCGCCCGGGCCATCGACCCGGGCGGCCTCACCGCCGGCGACCCGCTCCCGAGCGAAAAAAGGCTCTGCAAAAGCTCAAGACCGGACCGCTTCAGGCCGACATGGAAAGCACCATGTCCGCACCCCCGGTCCCACCCGGTCTCACCACGCCTGCCGCCGCCACCGACCTCGCACCCCCGAAACCCACCACGGTTTGGGCGCGTTTCGTGCAGACGCACCTGTTCGACTACACGCCGGCCTCAACGCGCTTGTGGCTGGTGCTGGTCGGCTGCGGCGCGCTGAGCGTGGCGGCTGCACTGTGGCAGCTGGCGCGGCTGCCCTGGTCCGAGATCGCGCACATCCAGCTCGGCATCGCGTTCGTCGCGCTGGCGGCGTGCTTTCCGGTGCAGTTGCCACGCACCAAGTATTCGATCGGCGTCGGCGACGTCTTCGTCTTCGCGCTGCTCGCCACCTTCGGCGCCGGCGCCGCGGTGCTGGCCGCTGTCACCGAAGGACTGGTGGGTGCTTGCCGCACCACCAAACGGTTGACCAGCCGGCTCAGCACCCCGGCCGCCGCGGGCGGCGCGATGTGGTTGTGCGGCCATGCCTTCGACGCGCTGCGCGGGCTGCTCCAGCAGTGGGGCGCCAGCGACCCCGTCGCCACGCTGGTCGCACTGTGCGGCGTGGCCCTGCCCTACTTCGCCGGCACCACGCTGCCGCTGATGGCGGTGATCGCGGTCAAGCGCGGCGAGCGGCTGTCGCTGCGCGACTGGGCCTCGGGCTACGCCTGGTTCGCCGCCATCTCCCTGGCCTCGGCCGCGGTGGCCGGAGTGCTGTACATGAACTCGCGCCAGTTCGGCGGCGTGGTCATCGGCATCGCCGCCGCGGTGGCCGGCGCGGTGGTGCTGCTGATCAACGTTTCGCTGCGTCGCCACGAAGCCGAGCACCAGGCGCAGGAAGCACGCATTGCAAAGGCGCAGCGCGAGGCGCAGTTCAACCAGCAGCGCTTCACCGCTTCGTTCTCGCACGCCGCCATCGGCATGGCCATCGTGCAGCGCAGCGGCGCGGTGTTGCAGGTCAACCAGGCCCTGGCCACGCTGCTGCGCAAGCCGGAGAGCGCGCTGCTCGGCCGCCCGTTCACCGAGTTGCTCAGCCCGGGCGACGCCGCGCTGTTCCAGCGCCGCGCCGCGGGCTTCGCAGCCGTTGGCGACGAGGCGTTTTCAATGGAGCTGCGCTGCCTGGACGCCGGCGGCGCGGAGATCTGGGTGGCGATGCATTGCAGCCGCTTCGCCGACCCCGCCGGCGACGGCAGCAGCATGATCTACCAGTTGCACGACATCACCTCGCGGCGCATGGCCGAGGGCGAGTTGCACCACATCGCCTACCACGACAGCCTCACCGACCTGGCGAATCGCAACTGCTTCAACGAGCGGCTGGCCGAGGCGGTGGAGCGCACGCGGCTGGACGCCACGCAGCGCTTTGCAGTGATGTACTTCGATCTGGACCGATTCAAGGTCACCAACGACAGCCTCGGCCACCATGCCGGCAACCTGTTGCTGCAAGAGGTGGCACGGCGGCTGGTGGCCTGCGTGCGCCCGGGCGACCTGGTGGCGCGGCTGGGCGGCGACGAATTCGCGGTGCTGCTCGAGCAGCTGCACCATCCCGACGACGCCCTGCAGCTGGCGCAGCGGCTGCTCGACGCCACCGCCGCGCCGATGCAGCTCAACGGCACCGACATCGTGCCCGGTGCGAGCATCGGCGTGACCTTCAGCGACCTGGGCTACCGCACCGCCGACGAAGTGCTGCGCGACGCCGATCTGGCGATGTACGAGGCCAAGGCCGGCGGCCGGCACCGCGTGGCGCTGTTCGATTCGAGCATGCTCGAGCGCATCACCGAGCGGCTGCAGCTCGAAGGCGATCTGCGCCGCGCCATCGGTGACGGACAGCTGTCGCTGGTCTTCCAGCCGCTCTACGAGCTGGAGCCCTACCGGCTCGTCGCCTTCGAGGCGCTGGCGCGCTGGATGCACCCGGTGCGCGGGCCGATCAGCCCGGCGGTGTTCATCGGGCTGGCCGAAGAAAGCGGGCATATCGAAGCGCTCACCGCCTGGGTCATCGACGAGGCGGCGGCACAACTCGCCCAGTGGCAGCGCACGACCCCCGCCCGCGCGGCGCTGGTCATGCACGTCAACATCTCGGGGCGCGACCTGGCCGACCCGAACCTGGTGCCGCATGTGCGCGAGGTGCTGGCGCGGCACGCGCTGACGCCTGCCACGTTAACGCTCGAGATCACTGAAACGACGCTGATGGGCCGGCTCGATCTGGCGCTGGACACGCTGGGCCAGCTGCGCGCGCTGGGCGTGAAGTTCAGCATCGACGACTTCGGCACCGGCTATTCGTCGCTGGCCTACCTGAGCCGGCTGCCGATCGACAGCCTGAAGATCGACCGCTCGTTCATCATAGGCATGGAACGCCAGCCGCAGAACGTGGAGATCGTGCGCGCGGTGCTGAACCTGGGCCATTCGCTGAACAAGAAGGTGGTGGCCGAGGGAATCGAAACCGCCGAGCAACTGGCCACGCTGCGCGAGATCGGCGTGCACATCGGGCAGGGCTACCTGCTGTCGCGGCCGCTGCGCGCCGACCAGGTCAGCCATCAGCTGCTGCTCGGCGAGGTCGTGGCGCCCGGGTGAGCGGCGCCACTCCCAGGCGCTACTTCCCAGCCGGTACCTTGCCCTCCACGCCCCTCACGTAGAAGTTGACGCCGGACAGGAATTTGTCGTCGGCAGCAGCGTCCTTGGCCAGGATCTCCTTGCCGTCCTGGCCGACGATCGGCCCCTTCCAGATCACGAAGCTGCCGTCTTTCAGGCCCGACTTGACGGTGTCGAGCTTGGCTTTCAGCTCGGCCGGCACCTTGTCGCTGATCGAGACGATATCGATCGCCCCTTCTTTCACGCCCCACCAGGTGTTGCCGCCGCCGCTCCACTTGCCTTCCAGCGCATCGCGCGTGGCCTTGATGTAGTAGGGGCCCCAGTTGATGACCGCGCTGGCCAGGTGCGCCTCGGGCGAGTAGGCGGTCATGTCGCTGTCCCAGCCGAAAGCGAGCTTCTTGTTCTTGCCCGCGGTCTGCAGCACCGCCGACGAATCGGTGTTCTGGAAGAGCACGTCGGCGCCGCCGTTGATGAGGCTTTGCGCGGCCTCGGTTTCCTTGGGCGGGTTGAACCATTCGTTGACCCACACGACCTTGGTCTTGACCTTCGGGTTCACGCTCTGCGCGCCGAGCGTGAACGAGTTGATGTTGCGGATGACCTCGGGGATCGGGATCGAACCGACCACGCCGAGCGTGTTGCTCTTGGTCATGCCGCCGGCAATGACACCGGCCATGTAGGCGCCCTCGTAGGTGCGGCTGTCGTAGGTGCGCATGTTGTCGGCTTGTTTGTAGCCGGTGCCATGCTCGAACTTCACGTCCTTGGTGTCGGCGGCCACCTTCAGCATCGGCTCCATGTAGCCGAAGGTGGTGCCGAAGATCAGCTTGTTGCCCTGGCCCGCCATGTCGCGAAAGACACGCTCGGCATCAGCCGCCTCGGGCACCTTTTCGACGAAGCTCGTCACCACCTTGTCGCCGAATTCCTTCTCCACGGCCTTGCGGCCGTTGTCGTGCGCGAAGGTCCAGCCACCATCGCCCACCGGGCCGACGTAGGCGAAGGCGATCTTCAGCGGCTCGGGTTTGGGCGCCGGGGCCGATGCCGCGGCGGCGGGCTTGGGCGGCTCTTCCTTCTTGCCGCAGCCAACGAGGGCCGCAGCAGCGGCAACAGCAGAAAACGCCGCGAGGCGCAGCATCGAACGCTTGGAATCCATGGGCTCTCTCTCCTGGTGTGTGTGGACGGGTACGGGGGAAAAGTTTAGCTGCCTGGGAAGAACGGCTTGCCCAGCGAGGCCGGCATGTTGATGCGGATCCACGCCGGGTTGCGCGAGATCAGCACCAGCACGACGATCGTCGCCAGGTACGGCGCCATGCTGAGGAACTGACTCGGGACGTCCACGCCCTGCCCTTGCAGGTGGAACTGCAGCATCGTCACGCCGCCGAACAGGTAGGCGCCGAGCAGCACGCGCGCCGGGCGCCAGGTGGCGAAAGTGGTCAGCGCCAGTGCGATCCAGCCCTTGCCTGCCACCATGCCTTCCACCCACAGCGGCGTGTAGACCACCGAGAGGTAGGCTCCGGCCACGCCGCACAGTGCGCCGCCCGCCATCACCGCGATGAGCCGGATGCGCCGCACCGGATAGCCCAGCGCGTGCGCCGATTCCGGTGATTCGCCGATCGAACGCAGCACCAGGCCGGCGCGCGAGCGGTACAGGAACCAGCCCAGGCCGATGGTGAGCCCGATCGCCAGATAGACCATCGGGTGGTGGCGAAACAGCGCCGGGCCGACCAGCGGGATGTCGCCGAGCAGCGGCAGGTTGAACTGCGGCCGGGGCCCGAGCTTTTCCTGTACGAAGCGGATGCCGACGAAGGCCGAGAAACCGGTGCCGAAGAGACTGAGCGCGAGGCCCGTCGCGTACTGGTTGGTGTTGAGCCAGATCACCAGCACGCCGAAGGTCGCCGCGAGCAGCGCACCGGCCAGGGCGCCCGCGCCGAAGGCGATCCAGTCGCTGCCGGTCATCACTGCGGTGGCAAAGCCGGCGATCGCGGCCACCAGCATCAGGCCTTCGGCGCCGAGGTTGACGATGCCGGCGCGTTCGTTGATCAACAGGCCGAGGCCGGCGATGGCCAGCACGGTGCCGGCGTTGAGCGTGGCGGCGATGAGCAGGGCATAGGCTTCCATGTCATGCCTCCTGCGCGTTCACGGCCACGGTCTTGGCCAGCGGCCTGGCTGCTGCGTGTCGCCAGCGCACGCGGTAGTAGATCAGCGTGTCGCAAGCCAGCAGCGTGAACAGCAGCAGCCCCTGGAACACACCGGTCAGCGACTTCGGCAGCCCGAGGCGCGACTGCGCGAGTTCACCACCGATGTAGAACATGCTCATCAGGAGCCCCGAGAAGATGATGCCCACCGGGTGCAGCCGCCCGACAAAGGCGACGATGATCGCGGCGAAGCCGTAGCCGGCCGGCACATAGGGCGTGAGCTGACCGAGCGGCCCGGCCGCTTCGAGCCCACCGGCCAGACCCGCCATGCCGCCCGAGAGCAGCAGCGCCGTCCACAGCGCGCCGCGCGACGAGAAGCCCGCGTAGCGCGCCGCCGCCGGCGCCAGGCCGCCCACCTGCAACTGAAAGCCGCGGTAGCTGCGGAACAGAAACAACCAGAACCCGGCCACCGCCACCAGCGCAATGAGCACGCCGATGTTGGCGCGCAGGTTGGAGGCGAAGCGTGGGATCTTGGTCTCGGCCAGGAAGGTGATGGTCTGCGGGAAGTTGTAGCCCTTGGGGTCTTTCCAGGGCCCGTAGACCAGGTAGCCGAGCAGCAGCGTGGCCACATAGACGAGCATCAGGCTGACCAGGATCTCGTTGGCGTTGAAGCGGTCGCGCAGCAGCGCGACGATGGCCGCCCAGAACATGCCGCCGAGCACGCCGGCGACGAGGATCAGCACCACGATGCCGCGACCCAGCGGCACCGCCCAGCTCGAGCCGGCCTGCATCGCGACATAGCCCGCGGCCAGCGCACCGACCACGAACTGCCCCTCGGCGCCGATGTTCCAGACGTTGGAGCGAAAACACACCGCCAGGCCGAGCGCGATCAGGATCAGCGGTGTCGCCTTGATGGAGAGTTCCGACAGTGCGTACAAGCTCTTCACCGGCTCGACGAAGAACATCTGCAAGCCCTGCAGCGGGTTCTTGCCGAGGAAGACGAACAGCAGCACGCCGATGACCACCGTGATCGCCAGCGCGATCAGCGGCGAGGTCATGGCCAACAACCTGGACGGCTGCGGGCGGGCTTCGAGCTTAAGCATGGCGCACCTCCTTGGCGGTGTCCTTGGTGGTTTTGTGCGAGGTCTTGTCCCACAACCCCGACATCCACTCGCCGATCATCTCGATCGTTGCTTTGGAGGTGGCGATCGACGGCGACATGCGCCCCTTGGCGATGACGATCAGCCGGTCGCTGATCTCGAACAGTTCATCCAGCTCCTCGCTGACCACCAGCACCGCGCAGCCGGCGTCGCGCAGCGCCAGCAACTCGCCGCGGATGAGTGCCGCGGCACCCACGTCCACGCCCCAGGTGGGCTGGCTGACGATGAGCACCTTGGGCTGCGCGTCGATCTCGCGGCCGACGATGAACTTCTGCAAGTTGCCGCCCGAGAGGCTCTTCGCCACCGCCCCCGAGCCGCCGCACTTGACCTGGAAGCGCGCGATGATGAGTTCGGCCAGCCGCTGCACCTCGTCGCTGCGGATGAAGCCACGCTTCACCGGGCCGGTGCGCGTGAGTAGGGTGTTCTGCGCCAGGCTCAGGTTGGGCACTGCGCCGCGGCCCAGGCGCTCTTCGGGAACGAAGTGCAGCCCCGCAGCACGGCGCTGGCGCGGCGACCACGCGCTGATGTCGCGACCGGCCAACATGATCGACTCGGCGCCCGCGCGCGGGTCTTCACCGGAGAGTGCCGCCATCAGCTCCTGCTGGCCGTTGCCCGAGACACCGGCCACGCCGAGAATCTCGCCGCGCCGCACCTCGAAGCCGATGTGCTCGAGGTTCATACCGAACTGGTCAAGCTTGGCCAGGCTCAGGCGCTTCACGTCCAGCTCCACCGGACCGGCGTGCGACTCGCGGTGCTGCAGTTGCGGCGGCTCGGCGCCGATCATCAGCCGCGACAGGCTGGCGTTGCTTTCGGCCGTGGGGTCGACCTCGCCGGTGACCTTGCCGCCGCGCAGCACCGTGCAGTGGTGGCACAGCGAGCGGATCTCGTCGAGCTTGTGGCTGATGTAGAGGATCGAGCAGCCGCCGTCGCTCAATTTGCGCAGCGTGACGAAGAGTTTTTCCACCGCCTGCGGCGTCAGCACCGAGGTCGGCTCGTCGAGGATCAACAGGCTCGGTTCGGTGAGCAGCGCACGCACGATCTCCACGCGCTGGCGCTCGCCCACCGAGAGCGTGTGCACCGGGCGCATCGGGTCGACGTCCAGTCCGTAGGTATGCGCCACCTCGACGATGCGCTGGCGCACCTGTTCGAGCTTCATCGCCTTGTCCAGACCGAGCCAGACGTTCTCGGCCGCGGTGAGCGTGTCGAACAGCGAGAAGTGCTGGTAGACCATGCTGATGCCGAGCTGGCGCGCTTCGGCCGGGCTCTTCACCACCACCGGCTTGCCGTCGAATCGCAGCTCGCCTTCGTCGGGCTGCACCGCGCCGTAGATCATCTTCATCATCGTGCTTTTGCCGGCACCGTTTTCGCCGAGCACGGCGTGGATCTCGCCGGGCTTGACACGCAGGTTCACGCGGTCGTTGGCCTTCACCGCAGGGTACTGTTTGGAGAGGCCGATGAGTTCCAGGCGCAGTGGCGTTTCGGTCTTGTTCATTGCGGATCGCTCCGTCGGGTGAATCGTTCGTGGCCCGCCACCCACGCGGCGGCCAGGTGGCGTTCGTCGGACAAGGTCATCCAGGCGAAGACCTTCTCATGCAAATCGGATGCCACGGCCAGACGCCGGCCATCCACCGCGCCGCGGCTCCAGTCCCACAGGCACAGATCGGCGAAGCGCCCGGGCTCGAAGCAGCCGATCTCGTGGTCGAGCTCGAGCGCCTGCGCCGCGCCGAGTGTCGCGGCATGCAGCGCGCACCAGGCGGTGAGGCGTCGGCCGGCGAGGGCTTGCACCTTGTAGCCGTCGGCCAGCGTGCGCTGCATCGACAAGCTGGTGCCACCGCCGACGTCGCTGGCCACGCTCACCGCAGCGCCGGCGTCGCGCAGGGCAGGCCAATCGAACAGGCCGCTGCCCAGGAACAGGTTGCTGCTCGGGCAGAAGGCGATCTGCGCGCCGCTTTCTTTCACCGTGGCGCGGTCGTGCGCATCGAGCCAGATGCCATGCGCCAGCACCGAGCGGCGGTGCAACAGGCCGGCGCTGGCGTAGACATCGAGGTAGCTGCGCGCCTGCGGGAACAACTCGGCCACCCAGCGCACCTCGTCGCGGTTCTCGGCGACGTGGGTCTGCATGTACAGGCTGCTGTCGGCTTTGATGAGGCCGCCGGCCATCGCGAGCTGCCCGGGGGAGCTGGTCGGCGCGAAGCGCACCGTCACCGCGTAGCTGCTGCGGCCGCGGCCGTGCCAGCGCTCGATCAGGTCGATGCAGTCGCGCTCGGCCTGCTGCACATCGTCGCGCAGCGCGTCGGGCGCATGGCGGTCCATCAATACCTTGCCGGTGACGATGCGCATGCGGCGCTGCCCGGCGGCGGCGAAGAGTGCGTCGGCCGACACCTTGTGCACCGTGGGGAACACGACGGCGCTGGTGGTGCCGTGGGCGAGCAGCGCGTCGAGAAAGCGCTCGGCGCCGGCGTGGGCGAGCGCGGGGTCGGCCCACGCGCGTTCGGCCGGGAAGGTGTAGCGGTTCAACCAATCGAGCAGCTGGCTTCCGAAACTCGCGATGACCTCGAGCTGCGCGCCGTGCACATGGGTGTCGATGAAACCGGGCAGCAGCAGCCGGCCGCGCTCGTCGCGCACCGTGCAGTCGGCACCGGGCTTCCAGTCGGGCGGCTGCACGCAGGCGATGCAGCCGTCGTCGCCGATCAGCAGCCAATGATCGGGCCGCCAGCGCACGCCGTCGCTCTCGGTCTCGCCCCAAGCCGGGGCGGCCGTGAAGTCGAGCAGATCGGCGCGCAGTGCGAGCATCAGGAGACCCGCTTCTGCGGCAGCCCGCCCGCCACTTCGCGCACCTGCTCGCGGAACCAGCGCATCGCGCCGGCGTTGTGCGTCAGGTCGTGCCACAGCTGGTAGTAGGTCAGCGGCGGGAAGGCCACCGGGCAGCGCACGATGCGCACCGGCAGCTGGTCGACGTAGCGGCTGCAAAAGAGCCGCCCGGTGGTGAGCACGAGCAGGCTGTCGGCCACCATCAGCGGGATCAGGCTGAAGTGCGAGGCGCGCACCACGATGTTGCGCTGCGCACCTTGCGCGGCCAGGTGTTCGTCGATGACACCGAGCGCGCCCGGGTGCATGGGCATCGGCGCCACGTGTTCGCAGCCCAGGTACTTCTCGACCGACCACTGGCGGCCGGCTGCCGGGTGCTTGTCGGCCACCAGGCACACGACCTCGTCGCTGACGAGCTGGCCCAGGTGCAGTTCACCCGGTGGCTGCAGCCAGTTGCCGATGACGAGATCGACATCGCCGCCGGCGAGGTGGCGCCGGTAGTCGAATTCCTGGTTCAGCGGCATCAGCTCGAGCCTCACGCCGGGCGCGGCGTGTTTGATGTGCGCCACCAGCGCGGGCAGGAACAGCGGGTCGAGGTAGTCACTGGCGGCGACGCGGAAGGTGATGTCGCTGGCTGCGGCGTCGAACAAGGCCGAGCGGGCACGCGGGCTGAACAGGCGCTCGGCGTCGTGCAGCATCCGGGCCGCCGGGTCCAGGAGTTGCAACGCCACTTCGGTGGGCTGCATCTGCTGGCCGGCACGCACCAGCAAGGGGTCGCCGGTCAGGGCGCGCAGCCGCTTGAGCTGCGCACTCACGGCGGGCTGCGTGCTGGCCAGGCGCATGGCGGCGCGGGAGACACTGCGTTCGATGATCACGGTGTGCAAGACCCGGATGAGATAGAGGTCTATGGTGTCGAAGTCAGCCCGCCTCACCATAACAATCACCTCATAACGACTATTTTGCCGAGCGTATACCCAGACGCACGGGACGAAGTACCTTACGGGTAAGCACCAAGCACGAAACGAACCCGGCGCCGAACCACGATGACAACGCGACCCCTCCGTTTCTTCCACCGCGGCGCGGTGGTCGAGCTGGCCGACCCGCCCAGCACACGCACCGTGCTCGACTGGCTGCGTGAAGACCAGCGCTGCACCGGCACCAAGGAAGGCTGCGCCGAAGGCGATTGCGGCGCCTGCACGGTGGTGCTGGGCGAACTCGGCGCCGACGGCCTGACGCTGAAGCCGGTGAACGCCTGCATCCAGTTCCTGCCCGCGCTGGACGGCAAGGCGCTGTTCACCGTGGAAGACCTGGCACCCGGCGGCACGCTGCACCCGGTGCAGCAGAGCCTGGTCGACTGCCACGGCTCGCAGTGCGGCTTCTGCACGCCGGGCTTCGTGATGTCGCTGTGGGCCTGCTACCAGCGCCACCAGGCGGCAGGCACGCGGCCGACACGGCAGCAGCTGGCCGACGACCTGTCGGGCAACCTCTGCCGCTGCACCGGCTACCGGCCGATCCTGGACGCCGGGCAGCGCATGTTCGACGCCCCGGCGGCGCCGCTGGACGCCGCGCCGGTGCGGGCCGCGCTGCGGCAGTTGCAGGCCGACGCGCCGCTGCACACCGCGCGCGGCTTCCACGCGCCGCGCACGCTGGCCGAGTTCGCGGCGCTGCGCGCCGCCCGGCCCGAAGCGAAGATCCTCGCCGGCAGCACCGACATGGGCCTGTGGGTGACGAAGCAGTTCCGCGACCTCGGCGAGTTGCTGTTCATCGGCGAGGTCGCCGAGCTGAAGGCGGTGACGGTGGCCGAAGGCGCCCTGCACATTGGCGCTGCGGCTTCGCTGGAAGCGGCCTGGTCGGCACTGGCTGCGCACTGGCCGACGCTGCGCGACGTCTGGCTGCGCTTTGCGTCGCTGCCCATCCGCGAGGCCGGCACGATGGGTGGCAACGTCGCCAACGGCTCGCCGATCGGCGACTCGGCGCCGGTGCTGATGGCGCTGGACGCGGCCATCGTGCTGCGCCGCGCCGAACGGGTGCGGCAGATGCCGCTGCAGGACTTCTACGTCGACTACATGTTGAACCGCCTCGAGCCGGGCGAGTTCGTGCATGGGCTGGTCGTGCCCCTGCCGCACGGCGAGCAGGTGCGCGGCTACAAGATCAGCAAACGTTTCGACTGCGACATCTCGGCCGTCTGCGCCGGCCTGGCGATCGAACTCGAAGACGGCCGCGTGAAGACCGCGCGCTTCGCCTTCGGCGGCATGGCCGCCACCGTGCGCCGCGCAGCGCAGGCCGAAGCCGCGGTGCAGGGCCAGCCCTGGACGCAGGCCGGCGTGAACAAGGCGATGGCTGCGCTGGCGCAGGACTTCACGCCGCTCACCGACATGCGCGCCAGCGCGGCCTACCGGCTGCAGGTGGCGCAGAACCTGCTGCTGCGGCTGTGGCTGGAAACGCGGCCCGACGCGCCGCTGACCGAGGCCGAAGTCAGCGTCTGGAGCCGGGAGCCGAGCCCATGAACAAGCCGAACGACCTGCCGCAGCCGCATGCCGTGGCCGGGGCCGCGCTCGCCCACGAGTCGGCGGCCCTGCACGTGGCCGGCGCCGCGCCTTACACCGACGACCTACCCGAACTGGCGGGCACCTTGCATGCGGCGCTGGGGCTGTCGCCGCTGGCGCACGGCGTGCTGCGCGGCATTGACCTGGCGCGCCTGCGCGCGCTGCCCGGCGTCGTTGACGTCTTCACCGCGGCCGACATCCCCGGTCGCAACGACTGGGGTTCGCTCGTGCAGGACGACCCCATCCTCGCCGGCGAAGCCGGTGCCACGCTTCGCTACCTGGGCCAGCCGGTGTACGCCGTGATCGCCAGCACGCGCGACGCCGCGCGCCGGGCGGCGGCACTTGCCAAGGACGTGATCAGCGCCGACGCGCTGCCGCCGCTGCTGACGGCCCGGGCCGCGCATGCCGCGCAGGCCTACGTGGTGCCGCCGATGCACCTGAGCCGTGGCGATGCGCGCAGCGCCATCGACAGCGCGCCGCACAGCTTCAAGACCGCCTTCGAAGTCGGCGGCCAGGAGCAGTTCTACCTGGAAGGGCAGATCGCCTACGCCGTACCGGTGGAAGCCGGCGGCATGACGGTCTACTGCTCGACCCAGCACCCGAGCGAGATGCAGCACCTGGTGGCGCACGCGCTGCACCGGCCGGCGCATGCGGTGCAGGTGGTGTGCCGGCGCATGGGCGGCGGCTTCGGCGGCAAGGAATCGCAGTCGGCGCCGTTCGCCTGCGTGGCCGCGGTCGCTGCGGCAAGGCTGCAGCGGCCGGTGAAGCTGCGTGTCGACCGCGACGACGACTTCCTCATCACCGGCCGCCGCCACTGCTTCGACTACGCTGTGGAAGTCGGCCACGACGATGAAGGCCGCATCCTCGGCGCCGAGGTCACGATGATCTCGCGCGCCGGCCATTCGGCCGACCTGTCGGGGCCGGTGATGACACGCGCGCTGTGCCACTTCGACAACGCGTACTGGCTGCCGCACGTGGCGATGCACGGTTTCTCGGGCCGCACCAACACGCAGAGCAACACCGCGTTCCGCGGCTTCGGCGGGCCGCAGGGCGCCATCGCCATCGAAGCCGTGATGGACAGCGTGGCACGCCGCCTCGGCCGCGACCCGCTGGCGGTGCGGCGCGCCAACTTCTACGGCGTCGATCACAACAACGTCACCCCCTACGGCCAGACCGTCGAAGACAACATCCTGCTGCCGCTGGTGGCCGAACTCGAACGCAGCAGCGACTACGCCACGCGCCGCGCTGCCGTGGCCGCGTTCAACGCCACGAGCCCTGTGCTTCAGCGCGGCCTGGCGCTGACGCCGCTGAAGTTCGGCATCTCGTTCAACGTCGTGCATCTGAACCAGGCCGGCGCGCTGGTCCATGTCTACACCGACGGCTCGGTGCTGGTGAACCACGGCGGCACCGAGATGGGCCAAGGCCTGAACACCAAGGTGGCGCAGGTGGTGGCGCAGGAACTCGGCCTGCCCTTCGCGGCCGTGCGCGTGACGGCCACCGACACGCACAAGGTCGCCAACACCTCGGCCACTGCAGCCAGCACCGGCAGCGACCTCAACGGCAAGGCGGCGCAGGACGCCGCGCGCCAGATCCGCGAACGCCTGGCCGCCTTCGCCGCGCAAGCGCACGGCGGCGCTGCGGCCGAGGTCGTGTTCGCGCACGGGCAAGTGCGGGTGGCCGGCCGCACGCTGGCCTTCGCCGAACTCGTCAACCAGGCCTACCTGGCGCGGGTGCAGCTGTGGAGCGACGGCTTCTACGCCACGCCCGGCCTGAAGTGGGACAAGCAGACGATGCAGGGCCACCCGTTCTACTACTTCGCCTACGGTGCCGCCGTCAGCGAGGTGCTGGTGGACACGCTCACCGGCGAGTGGCGGCTGCTGCGCGCCGACGTGCTGCACGACGCCGGCCGTTCGCTGAACCCTGCTGTCGACCTGGGCCAGGTCGAAGGCGCGTTCATCCAGGGCATGGGCTGGCTGACGATGGAAGAACTGGTCTGGCACGTGGCCAGCGGCAAGCTGCTGACCCACGCCCCCAGCACCTACAAGATCCCCACCGCCAACGACTGCCCGCCGGTGTTCAACGTGGCGCTGTACGACCAGCCGAACCCGAAGGACAGCATCCACCGCAGCAAGGCGGTGGGCGAGCCGCCGCTGCTGCTGCCGTTCTCGGTGTTCTTCGCCATCCGCGACGCGGTGTCGGCCGTCGGCGGCCACCGTGTCGACCCGCCCCTGCAGGCGCCGGCGACGAGTGAATCCATCCTGCGTGCCATCACCGCGGTGCGGGAGGCCCCATGAACCTGCAGGCCGCCGCCCTGCTGTGGCTGGCCGAAGGCCGGCCGGCAGTCGTCGTGGAAGTCGCGGCGCACCGCGGCTCGGTGCCGCGGGAAACCGGCACGCGCATGCTGGTGGCTGCCGACCGGGTGCGCGGCACCATCGGCGGCGGCCACCTCGAGTTGAAGGCCATCGCCGACGCGCGCGCGCTGCTGCGCGGCGAACGTGTCGCGGCCGAACAGGTCATCGCACTCGGCCCGACGCTGGGGCAGTGCTGCGGCGGCGCACTGACGCTGCGCTTCACGGCCCTTCAGGCCAGCCGGCCCGCCGCCTGGCCCGCGCCCGAGCCGCGCTTCACGCTGCAGCTGTACGGCGCCGGCCACGTCGGCCGCGCCATCGTCGCGCTGCTCGAAGGCATCGCCTGCCGCGTGCAATGGATCGACGAACGCGAGGCCGAGTTTCCGGCCGCGCCTTCTGCCGCGCACATCGAACGCCTGTGCGTCGACGCGGTGGAAGCCGAGGTCGCCACCGCCGCGCCCGGCAGTTGTTTCCTCGTGCTCACGCACAGCCACGACCTCGACCTGCGCATCACCGAAGCCGTGCTGCGGCGCGGCGACTTCGCCTACCTCGGTCTCATCGGTTCAGCGACGAAGCGGGCGCGCTTCCGGCACCGCTTCGAAAGCCGCGGCATCGCGCCCGATGCGCTGGCGCGGCTGACCTGCCCGATCGGCGTGCCCGGCATCATCGGCAAGGAGCCCGAAGTCCTGGCCGTGGCCGTGGTGGCGCAGTTGCTGAGCGGGGGCTACACGCCGACGGCCACCCTGCGCAGCGCCGCCGCGTCCAGCACCTGCACCGAATAGCCGGCGACCGAGATCACGCCCTGGCCGGCCAGGCTGCGCATCAGCCGCGACAACGTCTCGGGCGTGATGGCCAACTGCGACGCGATGTCGCGCTTGCGTTCGTCCAGCCGCACCAGGCCCTGACCTTCACCTGCCGCGTCCAGCCGCTGCACCAACCAGGCGGCGAACCGCGCCGGCGCGTCCTTGTGCATCAGCGCGTGGGTGTTCATCGACAGGTTCTGCACCTCGCCGGCCAGGCTGGTGACGAGCCGCCGCGCCAGCCCCGGGTGGCGCTCCAGCTGCGCCTGCATGGCGTCACACGGCAGTTCGACGATGACGGCCTCGCTGGCGGCGCGTGCGTCCATGGCGTGGTTCAGGCGCAGCCAGGCCGAACTCTGGTCGAGCCAGGCCGGGCCGTGCAGCGGGCGCTCGATGCGGAACACGCCGTCGGCGCCGCGGTAGCCCAGCGCGACGTCGCCGCTGTGCGCCAGCACGAGTGCGGTGGCGACGTCGCGGCGGTCGAACACCGTGGCGCCGGCGGGCACCGTGCGCATGTGTGCCAGCGCGGTGAGCATTTCCTGCTCGGCAGCGTTCAGCGCCGGGGCGCCGAACAGGCCGAGCCAGGTGCTGCCGTCGGGAAAGGCCGGCGCTGGTGCTTCCGTCCGGCGCAGCGGTGCGCGCCGTTCATTGCTGGTCACCAGGGCCGGGCGCGCCGCCGTGTCACGCAGGACGGCGCCGCTTGTGATGTTGTTGTGTTGCATAGGGATCACCCCTTGCCAATGGGAGTCGGCGTGTGCGGCAACTCTTACCCAGCCCGCACCGGCCCTGCTTGCGCCAGATCAACCGATCGCGGCCTGCCAGGCGGCCGGCGGCGGCCGCCATGCGCCAGCACAATCCGGCGCCAGAGGGGCCGCCCCGCTCAGCCGCCGCGCAAGCCCTGCAGAAGCGTCTGCGAGCCGGCGGCCAGCAGCCTGGCGTCGGAGCCCATGGTGACGAAGTCGAAACCCATCGCGATGCGCGCCCGCGCGACCTCGGGGGCGCCGTTGTGGATGCCGGCGCGCAGGCCGTGCGCCTTGGCGCGCGCCAGGATGTGCGCGATGGCCGCGGCCGCAGGCGGGTCGACGTCGTCGAACACCGGCCGGCAGCCGAGCGCCAGCGACAGGTCCGACGGGCCGATGTAGATCGCGTCCAGCCCCGGCACCGAGAGGATGTCGTCCAGGTTGTCCAGCGCCTGCGCGGTCTCGATCATCGCGTAGGTGACGATGGTGTCGTTGGCCGCCGCCGCGTAGTCGGCACCGGCATAGAGGCTGGCGCGGATCGGCCCGAAGCTGCGTGTGCCGCGCGGTGCGTAGTGGGTGTAGGCCACCAGGCGCTGCGCGTCTTCGCGGGTGTTCACCATCGGGCAGATGACGCCATAGGCGCCGGCGTCCAGCGCCTTCATCAGGATGCCGGGTTCGAGCCAGGGCACGCGCACGACGGGCACGGTGGGCGTGGTGGAGATGGCCTGCAGCATCGTCACCATCGCCGGGTAGTCGATGACACCGTGCTGCAGGTCGACCGTCAGGCTGTCCCAGCCCTGGTGCGCCATGACCTCGGCGCTGAAGCTGCTGGGCACGGCGAGCCAGCCGTTGACGACGGCCTGGCCGGCCTGCCAGATGGTGCGGAGGCGGTTTTCTCTCATCGGGGGCTCCTCGGGGTTCGGGGTCTCGGGCGGGCGTGTCATCGTACAACTGAAGCGGCAGCGCCCGACCTGGGCACGCTGCGCCGGCGCCGCTCGCGGCTGTTCGCCAGGTGCGTGCGCATCGCCGCACGGGCGGCCTCGGCGTCGTGGTTGGCGATGGCCTCGAAGATGCTCTCGTGTTCGGCGTTGACACGCAGCAGGTAGGCGCGGCGCTCGGCGTCGACGCCGTCCAGAGGCTCCAGCCGCGCCCGCGGAATGATCTTCGCGCCCAGCGTGTCCAGCAGGCCGGCGAAGTGGGCGTTCTGCGTCGCGCGCGCGACCTCGCCATGGAAGCGGAAATCAGGCGCCACGGCGTCGCGGCCGGCCGCGACGGCGGCTGCGAAGTCGTCCAGCGCCGACCGCATCTCGGCCAGGTTCGCTGCCGTGCGCCGCTGCGCCGCCAGCGCCGCAGCTTCGGTCTCGACGCCGATGCGCAGCTCAAGCACGGCGATGACGTCGCCCAGCGTCGCCAGGTCGCGTGCCTCGATACGGAAACCGCGCGGGTGGTCGCCGGGGCCGACGACGAAGGTGCCGATGCCGTGCCGCGTCAGCACCAGGCCGCCGGCCTGCAGCTTCGACAACGCCTCGCGCACGACGGTGCGGCTGACGCCGAACTCGTCCATGAACTGGCCTTCGGTGGGCAGTTTCGTGCCCGGCGGCAGGTGGCCCTTGACGATGCGCAGGCTGAGCGCTTCGACGAGGTCCAGTGCCAGCGGGCGGGCGCGGCGGCGCGGGTGGGCGATCGGGTTCATGGTGGGGTACGGCGGGTCCTTCGTGCAAACCCCTAGCGATGGCGGTTGACAGCGCCGGGGGGTCTGTCCGACGATGCACGTACTTGTACGACAACTGATGACTCTGCGCAACACGGAGTCGCACCGAGCCTTCCGCACTTCCGCATGAGCAACGCCGCCGCCCCGCCCTTCTCCCGCCTGCTGCTCACCGGTGCCGCCGGCGCGCTGGGCAGCGTGCTGCGCCCGCGCCTGAAGGCACGGTGCGAGACCCTGCGCCTGAGCGACGTGGCCGATCTCGGCAGCGCCGCCCCGGGTGAGGAACTGCGGCCTGCGGCGCTGGAAGACCGCGCCGCCGTGCAGGCGCTGCTCGAAGGCGTGCAGGCCGTCGTCCACCTCGGCGGCGTCTCGGTGGAAAAGCCTTTCGACGTCATCCTGCCGGCGAACATCGTCGGCCTCTTCAACCTCTATGAAGCAGCGCGCCTGCAAGGCGTGCGGCGCGTCGTCTTCGCCAGTTCCAACCACGTCACCGGCTACTACCGCCAGGACGAAGTCATCGACCCGGCGATGCCGGTGCGCCCGGACGGCTACTACGGCTTGTCGAAAGCCTTCGGCGAGAACCTGTCGCGCTTCTACTTCGACCGCTACGGCATCGAAACCGTGTGCCTGCGCATCGGCTCGTCGTTCCCCGAGCCGAAAGACCGCCGCATGCTCGCCACCTGGCTGAGCTACGACGACCTCGAGCGCCTGGTGGTGGCCAGCCTCAGCGCGCCCATCGTCGGCCACTGCATCGTCTACGGCTTGTCTGACAACCGCACGCGCTGGTGGCACAACCCGGGCGCAAAGATCGTCGGCTACCGGCCGCAGGACAGCTCGGAGCCTTTCCGCGCCGCGCTCGAAGCGCGGCAGCCACTCATCGACCTCGGCGACCCCGCGGCCGTTTTCCAGGGCGGCGGCTTCGTGCGGGCCGGCCCCTTCGACCCATCCCCAAGAGGAGACATGCCATGAAGAAGATCCTGCTCGCCGCCCTGCTGGGCCTGGCCTTCGGTGCGCAAGCGACCGAATTCCGCTCTGCCGACACGCACAACGCCGACGACTACCCCACGGTGGCGGCCGTCAAGTACATGAGCGAGCTGCTCGACAAGAAGAGCGGAGGCAAGCACAAGATCAAGGTCTTCAACAAGCAGGCGCTGGGCAGCGAGAAGGAGACCATCGACCAGGTGAAGATCGGCGCCATCGAGTGTTCGGTTTTCGAGTAGATCTTCACCGCCTCGACGTGCTTGGCGGTGTCGAACGACGGGATGTTGTTCTCGGCGGCGTCGATGA
>JANNQO010000184.1:0-1645 GCA_031400795.1 Rubrivivax sp.
CTACGGCCCGACCACGATGCTGGTGCTCAGCGTGGGCAACGGCGTGGCCGGCTTCACGCTGAACCCGAACCTCGGCGAATTCGTGCTCACGCATCCGAACCTGTGCGTGCCGCAAGACACGCAGGAGTTCGCCATCAACTCCAGCAACTCGCGATTCTGGGAGCCGCCGGTGAAGCGCTACGTCGACGAATGCCTGGCCGGCAAGAGCGGCCCGCGCGGCAAGGACTTCAACATGCGCTGGATCGCCTCGCTGGTGGCCGAGGCGCACCGCATCCTGATGCGCGGCGGTGTCTTCATGTACCCACGCGACAGCAAAGACCCCGGCGGGCCGAAGAGCGCCGGCCGGCTGCGGCTGCTCTACGAAGCGAATCCGATCGGCTTCGTGATCGAGCAGGCCGGCGGCCGTGCCAGCACCGGGCGGCAGGGCGTGCTCGGTATCCCGCCTTCGGCCTTGCACCAGCGCATCGGCCTGGTGCTCGGCTCGAAGAACGAAGTCGAGCGCATCGAGCGCTACCACCACGACCCGGCGATCCGCGATGCGGGGGTGCCGCTGTTCGCAGAACGGAGCCTGTTCAGGGATTGAAACGACATGAGCGAGAGACATCCGATCATCGCAATCACCGGCTCGTCGGGCGCCGGCACGAGCTCGGTCACACGGACCTTCGAGAACGTGTTCCGCCGCGAGAAGGTGCATGCGGCGATCATCGAAGGCGACAGCTTCCACCGCTTCGACCGCGCCGAGATGCGCCAGCGGCAGATCGACGCCGAGCGTGCCGGCAACAAACACTTCAGCCACTTCGGCCCCGAGAACAACCTCTTCGACGAACTGGCGCAGCTCTTCCAGAGCTACAGCGAGACCGGCAACGGCAAGAGCCGCAAGTACCTGCACGATCCGGTGGAAGCCGCACCCTACGGCCAGCAGCCGGGCACCTTCACCGACTGGGCGCCGCTGCCAGAGAACACCGAGCTGTTGTTCTACGAGGGCCTGCATGGCGCGGTGATCACCCCCGAGGTGAACGTGGCGCGCTACCCCGATCTGCTCATCGGCGTGGTGCCGGTGATCAACCTGGAGTGGATCCAGAAACTCTGGCGCGACAAGCATGTGCGCGGTTATTCGGCCGAGGCGGTGACCGACACCATCCTGCGCCGCATGCCCGACTACGTGCACTACATCACCCCGCAGTTCGCGCAGACGCATGTCAACTTCCAGCGCGTGCCGGTGGTCGACACCAGCGACCCCTTCATCGCGCGCGATATCCCCACCGCGTCGGAAAGCCTGTGCGTGATCCGCTTCGCCAACCCCAAGAGTATCGACTTCCCGTACCTGCTGTCGATGCTGCACGATTCGTTCATGTCGCGCGCCAACACCATCGTCGTGCCCGGCGGCAAGATGGAGCTGGCGATGCAGCTCATCTTCACGCCGTTCATCTGGCGCATGATGGAACGGCGCACGCGCGCCGTCGGCGCACTCTAGTCATGTGCGCCATCGGCGCGCTGTGGACACCGTCGTGAAAGCGATCCTCTTCGACCTCGACGGCACGCTGGTCGACAGCGCGCCCGACATCGCCGATGCGCTGAACGACACGCTGGCCGGCCTCAGCCGGCCGCCGGTGCCCGAAGCACAGGTGCGCGGCTGGATCGGCGA
>JANNQO010000185.1:0-30798 GCA_031400795.1 Rubrivivax sp.
GGCGTGCACTTCTTCGAGCTGGGCGCGCCGATCACGCTGCACCTGGCGCCGGCACAGGCGTACGTGTTCGATGCGCAGGGCGCGCTGCTGGTGGCGCCGGCACGGCCTGGGAGACCTTGAGGTGGCGCGCATCGATCTGGATCTGGCGCATTCGTACAAGGCCCAGCCGCAAGGCGATGCCGACTACGCGCTGCTGCCGCTGAAGATGAGCTTCCGCGACGGCGGCGCCTACGCGCTGCTGGGGCCATCGGGCTGCGGCAAGACGACGCTGCTGAACATCGTCTCGGGCCTGCTGGCGCCCTCGCGCGGCAGCGTGTTGTTCGACGGCCGCGACGTGACCCACACCACGCCGCAAGAGCGCAACATCGCCCAGGTGTTCCAGTTTCCGGTCATCTACGACACCATGACGGTGGCCCAGAATCTGGCCTTCCCGCTGAAGAACCGCCGCCTGCCGGCCGAGCAGATCAAAGCGCGCGTGGGTCAGATCGCCGAGATGCTGGAGATGAGCCACCAGCTCGAGCAGCGGGCCGCGGGCCTGTCGGCCGACCAGAAGCAGAAGATCTCGCTCGGCCGCGGCCTGGTGCGCGCCGACGTGGCGGCAGTGCTGTTCGACGAGCCGCTGACGGTGATCGACCCGCATCTGAAGTGGCAGCTGCGACGCAAGCTGAAGCAGATCCACCACGAGCTGAAGCTGACGCTGATCTACGTCACGCACGACCAGGTCGAGGCGCTGACCTTCGCTGAAGAGGTGGTGGTGATGACACGCGGGCGGGCGGTGCAGATCGGTTCGGCCGAAGCCTTGTTCGAGCGCCCGGCGCACACCTTCGTCGGCCACTTCATCGGCTCGCCGGGCATGAACTTCCTGCCTTTGAGCCAGTTGCACGGGCGCTGGCAGGTGGCGCGGCGCGACCTGGCGGTGCCCGCGGGCCTGGCGCTGCCCGACGGCGACTTGCGCCTGGGCATCCGGCCGGAGTACGTGACGCTGGCCGAACCCGGCAGCGAGGGCGCTGTGCCGGCGCTGGTCAGGCAGGTTCAGGACATCGGCACCTACCTGATGCTCGGCGCCGACATCGACGGCACGCCGATCAAGGCCCGGCTGCCTTTGGAGGTGGCCGCGCCGAAGCCCGGCGAGACCGTCTGGCTGCGCGTGGTCGGCGAGCACAGTTGCTTCTACAAGAACGAGGAGCTGGTCGCATGATCACCAAGCCCGTCAACCAGAAAGCCTGGCTGCTGATCCTGCCGGTGTTCATCTGCGTCGCCTTCTCGGCCATCCTGCCGCTGATGACGGTGGTGAACTATTCGGTACAGGACATCATCAGCCCCGAGCGGCGCGTCTTCGTCGGCACCGAATGGTTCGCCAAGGTGATGCGCGACGGCGACCTGCATGCCGCGCTGTGGCGGCAGTTGAACTACTCGTTCGCGGTGCTGGTCATCGAGATCCCGCTGGGCATCGCGCTGGCGTTGTCGATGCCGGCCACCGGCTGGAAAGCCTCGGCCGTGTTGGTCATCGTCGCGCTGTCGCTGCTGATCCCGTGGAACGTGGTCGGCACCATCTGGCAGATCTTCGGCCGCGCCGACATCGGGCTGCTGGGCGCCGCAGTCAAGGCGATGGGCTTCGACTACAACTACACCGGCAACGCCACCCATGCCTGGATCACCGTGCTGGTGATGGATGTCTGGCACTGGACGCCCCTGGTCGCGCTCTTGGCCTATGCCGGGCTGCGCAGCATCCCCGACGCCTACTACCAGGCCGCACGCATCGACGGCGCGAGCAAGTTCGCGGTGTTCCGCTACATCCAGCTGCCGAAGATGCGCGGTGTGCTGATGATCGCCGTGCTGCTGCGCTTCATGGACAGCTTCATGATCTACACCGAGCCTTTCGTGCTCACCGGCGGCGGACCCGGCAACGCCACCACCTTCCTGAGCCAGTACCTGACGCAGAAGGCGGTGGGCCAGTTCGACCTCGGTCCCGCGGCGGCGTTCTCGCTCATCTACTTCCTCATCATCCTGTTGCTGTGCTTCGTGCTCTACAACTGGATGCAGCGTGTGGGCAGCGCCGACAAGGAGCCCGGCTGATGAAGAAGCGCCACCTGTTCCTGGCCCTGTACATCGTCTTCGCGCTGTTGCCCATCTACTGGATGGTCAACATGAGCTTCAAGACCAACCAGGAGATCGTCTCCAGCTTCACGATCTTCCCGCAGCACTTCACGCTCGAGAACTACCGCACCATCTTCACCGACCGCAGCTGGTACTCGGGCTACATCAACAGCCTGATCTACGTGGCGTTGAACACGGTGATCTCGGTGACCGTGGCGCTGCCGGCGGCTTATGCCTTCAGCCGCTACAGTTTTCTGGGCGACAAGCATGTGTTCTTCTGGCTGCTCACGAACCGCATGACGCCGCCGGCGGTGTTCCTGCTGCCGTTCTTCCAGCTCTACAGCACGGTGGGGCTGATGGACACGCACATCGCGGTGGCGATGGCACACCTGGTCTTCAACGTGCCGCTGGCGGTGTGGATCCTCGAAGGCTTCATGAGCGGCATCCCGCGCGAGATCGACGAGACCGCTTACATCGACGGCTATTCGTTCCCGCGCTTCTTCGTCACCATCTTCCTGCCGCTGATCAAGGCCGGCGTCGGCGTGGCGGCCTTCTTCTGCTTCATGTTCAGCTGGGTCGAGCTGCTGCTGGCGCGCACGCTGACCAGCGTGAATGCCAAGCCGATCGTCGCCACGATGACGCGCACGGTGAGTGCCAGCGGCATGGACTGGGCCACGCTGGCCGCCGCCGGCGTGCTGACCATCGTGCCCGGGGCGGTGGTCATCTGGTTCGTCCGGCACTACATCGCGAAGGGCTTCGCGATGGGTCGCGTGTAGTCCGATCGAGGAGCTAACGATGTTCGCGTGGATGGTCTGGACGCTGCCGGTGGCGGTCTTCTTCGTCTGCATCGTGCTGATGCTGATCGGCATGACGGTCTGGGAGATCCGCTCGCCGACCACGCTGCGCAAAGGCTTCCTGCCGCTGGCCACCACCCGCGGCGACCGCCTGTTCATCGGCCTGCTCACCGCTGCTTACATCAATCTGGCCTTTGTCGGCATGGCCAAGAGCTTTGCCGAGTGGTTTTCGCTCTCGCAGGAGCCTAGCGTGTGGATCAGCTTCGTGATTTCGATGGCCGCGCTGTCGTTTATCCTTCGCCGCGGCTGACGCCGTTCTGAACTGCAGCCGGCCTACCGCTTCCCCGGGGCCAGGCGCCTGCAACCTACCCTGGGGGAGCTGATGACACAAAGAGGAGATAACGAATGAACCTGCGCACCACCGCCATCGCGGCGGCCGTTCTGCTCGCCGCCACGGGCTGCGGCAAGAAGGAAGAGCCCGCCAAGCCCGGTGCCACGACCGCGGCCACTGCCGCCGCGCCGGCCGGCGCCGACGCATCCAAGAAGTGGATCGACAGCGAGTTCACGCCGTCCACGCTGAACAAGGAACAGCAGGCGGCCGAGCTGAAGTGGTTTGCCGAGGCCGCCGCCAAGCTCAAGGCCAAGGGGGTGACCGAGATCTCGGTGGTCTCCGAGACCATCACCACCCATGAATACGAGGCCAAGACGCTGGCCAAGGCCTTCGCCGAGATCACCGGCATCACCGTCAAGCACGACCTGATCCAGGAAGGCGACGTGGTCGAGAAGCTGCAGACCAGCATGCAGTCGGGCAAGAGCATCTACGACGGCTGGATCAGCGACTCCGACCTGATCGGTACGCACTACCGCTACGGCAAGATCATGAACCTCACCGACTACATGGCCGGTTCGGGCAAGGAGTTCACCAACCCCGGGCTGGACCTGAAGGACTTCATCGGCACCAGCTTCACCACCGCGCCCGACGGCAAGCTGTACCAGTTGCCCGATCAGCAGTTCGCCAACCTCTACTGGTTCCGCGCCGATCTGTTCGCGCGCGACGACCTCAAAGAGAAGTTCAAGAAGAAGTACGGCTACGACCTGGGCGTGCCGCTGAACTGGAGCGCCTACGAAGACATCGCCGCCTTCTTCACCAACGACGTGAAAGAGATCGACGGCAAGCCGGTTTACGGCCACATGGACTACGGCAAGAAAGATCCGAGCCTGGGCTGGCGCTTCACCGATGCCTGGCTGTCGATGGCCGGCACCGCCGACATCGGCATTCCGAATGGCTTGCCGGTGGACGAATGGGGCATTCGTGTCGGCGACGACAAGTGCACGCCGGTGGGCGCCTCGGTGGCCCGCGGCGGCGCCACCAACTCGCCGGCGGCCGTCTACGCACTCACCAAGTACGTCGACTGGATGAAGAAGTTCGCGCCCAAGGAAGCCACCGGCATGACCTTCGGCGAGGCCGGCCCGGTGCCCGCGCAGGGCCAGATCGCGCAGCAGATCTTCTGGTACACGGCCTTCACCGCCGACATGGTCAAGCCGGGGCTGCCGGTGGTCAACGCCGACGGCACGCCGAAGTGGCGCATGGCGCCTGGCCCGAACGGCCCGTACTGGAAGCAGGGCATGCAGAACGGCTACCAGGACGTGGGCTCGTGGACCTTCTTCGCCGACCATGATGCGAACAAGACCGCTGCGGCCTGGCTGTACGCGCAGTTCATCACCAGCAAGACGGTGAGTCTGAAGAAGACCATCGTCGGCCTCACGCCGATCCGCGAAAGCGATATCCAGAGCCAGGCGATGACCGACATGGCGCCCAAGCTCGGCGGGCTGGTGGAGTTCTATCGCAGCCCGGCGCGGGTGGCCTGGACGCCGACCGGCAGCAACGTGCCCGACTACCCGAAGCTGGCGCAGCTGTGGTGGAAGAACGTGGCCCAGGCGGTGACCGGCGAGATGACGCCGCAGAAGGCGATGGACACGCTGGCCGACGAGATGGACGACGTGCTCGGCCGGCTCGAACGCGCGGGCATGGCCAAGTGCACGCCCAAGCTCAACGCCAAGGGCGATCCCGGCAAGTTCCTGAGCGACAAGGGCGCGCCGTGGAAGAAGCTGGCCAACGAAAAACCGAAGGGCGAAACGATCGCTTATCAGACGCTGCTCGACGCCTGGAAGGCCGGCAAAGTGCGTTGAAGCGTCGAAGCTTGTGTCCTCCGGGAACCGGAGTTGGGCTGCGCGCGGCTAGTGAAGCGGCGCGCAGCTTCTTTTCATGGGGCGGCCGGTCCTGCAGGCCGGGGGAGACTCTGGCGCGGTCTGTTCAGGCCAGCAATCCGCCCTGGCTCTGCCGCAAGCTACTGCCGCCGGCGCCATAGACACCGAGCACCGTGCTCTCGGGCAGCAGCACGTCGATGGCACGGTCCAGCGAGCGGGTGGCGCGCGCCACCACTTCGCGCAGCGTCGCCACCTGGCCACCGGCCAGGATCAGACGCTGGCGCAGCGCAGGGGGCACGCCACCCTGGCGAGCAGCGCGCTGGAAGTCGGCGACCGACGAGGCCAGCGCCTTGTGCAAAGAGGCTGAGGCTCGTTCGATGCCCTCGGCGTCGCGTTCGGCGATCGAGGCCGCGAGTTCGGCCAGGCGCAGTTCGAGCAGCGCCACACTCGGCTCGAGCAGGGCCGCGTTCTGCAAGGCGCGGACTTCAGGGGCCGAATTGATCATGTCCGATCCTGCTCGCGTCAATCCGGGCGGTAGGTGCGGGCCAATTGCTCGCGCGCGTTGGCGATCAGCTTGTCGGCGATGGCCTCGGGGTTCGGCTTGAAACTGCCGTCCTTGATCGCCTGGGCCATGCGTTCGACCTTCTGCGCATCGAAGCTCGCACCCAGCGACTGAGCGGCCAACTGCGCCGCGGGCGACAGCTCGACCTTCGCGCTCGGCTCGGCCAGCATGGCCTTGGGCGCGGGGCCCTTGCGCTCCCCCACCGGGACGGGCGAACCGAGCTTGTTGTCGACGGGCGTGATCTTCATGGTGTGCTCCATCGGGCAACCCTTGGATCGGGTGGCCCGCTGCTGATGGACGTTCTATCGGAAGCGGTGGTGCCGAACTTGAGCCCGGCCGAACAGATTTTTGCATCTTCCCCCCTGATCAGGGGGGCGGGAGGAACACGGCAATTCAAAGCATCACCTCCACCACCCGGTCGCCGGTGGCGCGGCCACTGAGCAGCCGGCCGCCGCTGGTGCGCACGCGCACCGCCTGGCCTTCGACGCCGTGCGACAGCGCCTCGCCGTCGGTGGCGACGGAAAAGCCGGCGCCGCGGGCGATGATCTGCACCGTCTCACCGGCGGCGAACCATTGGCGCTGGCGCA
Organism: Rubrivivax sp.; assembly: GCA_031400795.1. Classification (GTDB taxonomy): domain Bacteria; phylum Pseudomonadota; class Gammaproteobacteria; order Burkholderiales; family Burkholderiaceae_C; genus Rubrivivax. The sequence goes on from JANNQO010000185.1 coordinate 6,249, forward strand.
AGTCGGCGCTTTGCAACGCAGCGCCGGCAGCCAGCGGGCGGATCAGTTCTCGGCCGAGCGCGGCCTTCATGTCGGCCAATGCGCCGCTGGCTTGACCCCAATCGATTTCGGCCAGCGTCAGCTGCTCAGGTGTCAGTTTCGCGCCGGCAGGCAGCGCATCGCGCAGCACCACGCCCGGTGCGAACAGCGACACGGTGACCGGCAACGTGACGTTCCACAGGATCGTGCCCTCCACGCAGCGCAGGCCGACGCGGGTGCGCCCGAGTGCGCGCTGCCCGGCGGGCAGGTAGGCCTCGGCGCGGCGGCAAGGCGCCAGGCGCAGGCGGGGGTCGGCGCTGCCCATGTGCACTTCGACGCGGGCGCCGCGTCCGCCAAGCGCCGCGTTGGCGGCTTGCGTGATCAGCGCCTGCGCCTGTTCAGCCTGCGCTGGCTCGACTTGCGCCAACGAGGGCGCGGCCATACAGAAGAAGACCGAGAAGGGCAGGGCGAAAGACTTGTCCACGGCAAGCACTTTAGGGCGGGCCCTGCCGATCTTGAGCGCGAATAACGAGGCGCGCGGCCCGCTATTCAGGCTCTTGCGTGCTCACTCGCTGCCGAGAATCGACGCCGATCCCCACCCCTGTCGAGGAGTTGTCGATGATCCACCGCCTGACGGCCACGCTGGACTTCCAGGCCCAGGCGCTGGCCCTTCGCGCCGAGCGCCAGCGCGTGCTGGCCGGCAACATCGCCAACGCCGACACCCCGGGCTACCAGTCGCGCGACTTCGACTTCGCCAGCGCGCTGCGCGAAGCCACCGCCACGCCGGCGCGCAACCAGCTCGGCGGCCCGGTCGCGCAAGACCTGCTGCGCCCGGCCGGCAGCCGCTACGAACCGGCGCTGAAGTACGCGCAGCCGAGCCAGACCAATCTCGACGGCAACAGTGTCGACATGGATCGTGAGCGCGCCGCTTTCGCCGACAACGCCGCGCGATACGAAGCCACGCTTCGATTCGTCAGCGGCAGCGTGCGCACGATGCTCGACGCGATGAAGAGCCACAACCAGTGAAGTGAGCAGACATGAGCATGCTCGATATCTTCCCCATTTCCGGCAGCGCGGTCAGCGCGCAAAGCCAGCGCCTGAACACCGTGGCTTCGAACCTGGCCAACGTCGACACGGTGGCCGGCCCCGATGGGGGCGCCTACAAAGCGCGGCAGGTGGTCTTCCAGACGGTGCTCATGGGCCAGGGCCAGCGCGCCCCCGGCGTGCAGGTCTCCACGGTGGTCGAGAACGACACCCCGGGCCGCCGTGTGCACGACCCCAAACACCCCGGCGCCGACGCCGAGGGCTATGTCACCTACAGCAACGTCAACGCGGTGGAGGAGATGGTGAACATGATCTCCGCTTCGCGTTCGTACCAGAACAACCTCGAGGTCATGAACACCGCGCGCAGCCTGATCGCCAAGACGCTGCAGCTCGGCCAGTCGTGATCGATTGAAAAGGCCCCGACGCATGAGCCCGATCGACACCAGCAGCACCTCGGCGACCACCTCGTCGACCTCGGCCACGCAGGCCGCAACCAACGAGGCCGCCGACCGATTCCTGAAGCTGCTGGTCGCGCAGATGCAGCACCAGGATCCGCTGAACCCGATGGACAACGCCGAGGTCACCACGCAGATGGCGCAGATCTCCACCGTCTCGGGCATCGAGAAGATGAACAAGAGCATCGAGGCGATGAGCGCCGGCTTCGCGCAGATGCAGGCCATGCAAGGCGTCTCGCTGGTCGGCCGTGGCGTGCTGCTGGAAGGCAACCGGCTGCTGTTCGACGAGGCTGGTGCCACCGGCGGCAGCTTCGAACTCGACAGCCCCGCGGACCGCGTGCGCGTGGACATCCTGTCGACCAGCGGCGCGCTGCTCGACAGCTTCGAGATGGGCGCGCAAGGCGCGGGCCGGCACCGTTTCGACTGGATCGCCGGCGGCGCGACCGATCCGCGGCTCGTCGGCAGCTTCCAGGTCACGGCCGGCGCCGGCGCGGCGGCCTTGGCGCCGCTGCACTTGATGCACGACAAGGTCAGCGCCGTGCGAACCGGCGGCGGACAACTCACCCTGGATCTGGCTTCGGGCGGCAGCGCTGCCTACAGCCAGATCAAAGCTTTCAATTGAAGGATCCAACACCATGGGTTTCCAGCAAGGACTTTCCGGCCTCCACGTCATCACCAAGAGCATGGAGGTGATCGGCAACAACATCGCCAATGCCGGCACGGTGGGCGCCAAAGGCGCACGCGCCGAATTCGCGGCGATGTACGCGGCGCAGCTCAACGGCATGGGCTCCACCGGTGTGGGCATCGGCGTGCAGCTGGCGGCCGTAGCGCAGCAGTTCACGCAGGGCGACATCTCCTCCAGCGAGAACACGATGGACCTGGCCATCAACGGCCGTGGCTTTTTCATCTACCAGGACCCGAGCGGCAAGGAGGTGTACGGCCGCAACGGGCAGCTGAAGGTCGACCGCAACGACTACGTGGTCAACGGCCAGGGCATGAAGTTGCTGGCCAAACCCTGGGACGAGTCGGTGTCGCGGGCCCAGGGCGACCCCGAGCCGGTGCGGCTGCCGCAAGGCGGCGGCGACGCGGTCAAGACCGGCCAGGGCCTGGTGCCCGGGCTGCGCGGCGTGCGCATGACGATGAACTTCGATGCCTCGGCGGCGATCATCCCGGTGACCACGCCGGCCATCAATTTCGAAGACCCGTCGACCTTCAACTTCTCGACCTCGCAGACCGTCTACGACGGGCAGGGCGTGCCGCTGACGCTGACCTACTACTTCCAGAAGACCGACGTCAACAACTGGGCCGTGCACGCGTCGATCAATGGCAAGCCGCTGGACAAGGGCAGCGCCGCCTACGACCCCACCGTCGACGACCCGGCCGCGATCATGGCCCTCGAGTTCGGCCCCGACGGGCGGCTCACCAGCACCTCGGCCACCGAGACCACGCTGGACATCTCCGACCCGCGTGACCCGCCGAGCGAGCCCAGCCTGTTCGTCGCGCTGCCGTTCAAGATCGGTGGCGCGACGCAATTCGGCGCGCCGTTCGCGATCAGCGAGCAGAAGCAGGACGGCTATGCCTTCGGCAAGCTCACCGGCATCACCTTCGACGGCGACGGCGTCGTCAAGGCCTCGTACTCGAACGGCCGCTCGCTGAACCTGTACCAACTGCAACTGGCCGACTTCCCCAACCTGCAGGGCTTGCGTCCGCTCGGCGGCAACGTCTGGGAGAGCAGCTACGAATCGGGCGAGAAGGTGGTCAACGCGCCGGGCACCAACTCGGCCGGATCGATCCAGTCCGGCGCGCTCGAAGAATCGAACGTCGACCTGACCACCGAGCTGGTGAACATGATCACCGCGCAGCGCATGTACCAGGCCAACGCGCAGACCATCAAGACCGAAGACCAGGTGCTGCAGACACTGGTCAACCTGCGTTGATGAACCACCCCCGCAGCGCCCGCGGCGCGCCTTGCAGGCCGCGCCGGGCCAGTGGCCCTGCTCTTCGCCAGGCACGAAAGGTCCACCGGACCTTTCGTGTCCGGGCTCAGCCCCACTCGAGGGGGCCGAGCAGCGACGAGGAACAGTCCCTGCGGACTGTTTCTCGCCTGCGAGGGCCATCCGGCATGCTTGCCGGATGGCGCCGCCAGCGGCCCGGCAAAGCCGGTTCCGCGGCGGTCGCTTGGCAAGTCAGACGCTTCGGATCTCGTTGAGATGGACCGCCTCATCTACCTCTCGATGTCGGGTGCCAAGGCGTCGATGCAACGCCAGGAGGTGCTCACGCACAACCTGGCCAATGCCTCGACGAACGGCTTTCGGGCCGAGATCGCCGCGTTTCGCGCCGTGCCGGTGCGCGGCGACGGCGCGACAACGCGCGCCTACGCGCTCGAAACGACGCTCGGCCACGACGAGCAATCCGGCCCGGTGGCGCCGACCGGCAATCCGCTGGACGTGGCGATCAAGGGCAAGGCCTGGCTGGCGGTGCAAGCACTGGACGGCACCGAGGCCTACACCCGCGGTGGTGCGTTGCAGGTCAACGCCGAAGGCCTGATCGTCACCGCCAACGGTCTGCCGGTGCAGGGCGACGGTGGCCCGATCAGCCTGCCCGCCGGCGCGATCCCCGAGATCGCCGCCGACGGCACGGTGAGTGCCAAGCTCGGCAACCAGCGGCCACAGGCGATCGGCCGCTTGAAGCTGGTGACGCCCGAAGCGCCCGGCCAACTCGCGCGCGGTGCCGACGGCCTGTTCCGGGCTGCCGACGGCGACCTGCCCGCCGACGCCGCCGCGACGCTGCAAAGCGGCGCGCTGGAAGGCTCCAATGTGAGCCCGGTGGAAACGATGGTCGCGATGATCGCCGCGGCGCGCCAGTTCGAACAGCAGATGAAGATGCTGCAAGGCGCCGAGCAGCGCGAGCAGCAGGCTGCGAAGTTGTTGGCGCCGCCGGTGGCGTAGCCTCTGGGCGCTTGACGCCGACACGCGTCGAACTACGATGCGCTGCCGCTCACCACGTTGGGCGAGGAGTCTTCGATGGCCAATGATCTGTATGTCGAGGTCGACACGTTCACCGTCGCTGAAATCTTCACCAAGGACGACAAGTCCAAGCTCTCGAAGGCAATGATGGCCGCTGCCCGCGATGCGCTGAAGAAGTCGAAACTGACGGTGCCCAAGCAGACCGCGAAGACGAAGAACTTCTCGTTGATCGGCGCGCTGACGGTGAAGAAGAACGGCTCCGGCGCACGGGCGACGGTAGCAATCCAGCTCAACCGCCTGCCGGCGGAAAAACTCTACGGCATGGCCGACGGCGGTGCCGAGACCGATGACCTGGGACTGATCGAAGACCTGGCCACGGCGGTGGTCTCCAGTGTCATCGAAAAGCGGATCACCACGGCGCTGAAGAAGGCGGCTGCGGAAACCTGAACCGGGCCGCGGATATCCGGGCAGGCTGCATCAACCCGGCACGAACTCCAGTCCGCTGTTGACCAACCCGACCAGTTGCGCGCTGTCGGTGTTGAAGCTCAGTTGGCAGGCCAGCACGCCCAGCGCCGCTTGTGTGTAGAAGCCGTTGTCCAGCGCGCCGACGAACTGCGCCAGCTCCGCCACGCCGGCCTCCGCGCCGATCACGTTCTTGTAGACCAGCTTGACGAAGTCGGTGTTCGAGCGCGATCCGGCCAGGCCCTCGAAGAGGCTGGTGCCGATGGCCAGGCCGACGATGTCAGCGTAGCTCACGCCCAGGTCGAACAGCTTGAGGCCGATGCCGGCGAAGCTCGGGTTCTGCACGTAGGCGCTGCCGAACAACGCACGCAGGATCTGCGCCGTCTGCCCGGCGTGGCCGCTCGCCGTGGTGTCCAGTGCCACGCTGCTGTCGCTGAACTGCAGGCGTTCGATGTTGGCCAGGATGTCGGTGCCATCGGCGGCGCTGGCCACGCTCCAGCCGGCGCTGCCGCGGGACAGCGTGGCGGCGGCCTTTGCCGCCGCGAACACGGCGGTGTCCAGGCCCGCCGCGCCGTCCAGGCTGTCGTCGCCCGCGCCGCCGTGCAGCCGGTTCGCCACCGCGTTGCCGATCAGCGTGTCGTTGCCACCGCCGCCGATCGCGTTTTCGATCGTCACGGTGTCGTAGATGAACACGGTCTTCGGATCACGCAGGTCGGGCCGCGGCATCGCGGTGCTGCCTGGCGTGCGCTCCGAGTACGTCAGCGCCTGGCCGAGCTGGCTCCAGCTCGCCGGCACCAGGCTGATCACCGCCCCGATGTTGCCTTCGACGCGAATCGTGTCGATGCCGCCAGCGTCCCACAGGGTCTCGTTGTAGCGCGACTCGGAGCGGTAGATGTAGGTGGTGTCGCCGGCGTGGGTGGCCAGGTTGGCGCCGTACAGATACTGCACCGCCGCGATGTCGATCTGCATCGGCGTGGTCGGCGCGAAGTCGGCCTGCACCGGCGAGCCGAGGCCCGGGATGTCGTTGTAGGCCATCACCAGGTTCTGCGTCGAATAGCTCGTCAGCGTGTCGCTGCCCACCTTCTCCAGCACGCTGGGCGTGGCCGGCCAGCCGGGGCTGCCGTTGTAGCCGCTGTCGTGCGGGTGTTTCAGCCCGATGGCGTGGCCCACCTCGTGCAACAGCGTGAGGAAGTTCTGCGTGCCGCGGCCGAAGCCATCGGCGAACAGGAAGCCCGAATTGATCCAGGTGTCACCGGCGCCGGCGAAGTCCTGCGGGAACGCCGACACGCCGAAGGTCGTTTCGCCGAGTCCGGGCGGAGCCGAGAACGCGAAGCGCAACACTCCCGCGTCCACGGTTGACGCGGGCACCTCGGCGAATGTCAGGTTGGCCACACCGGCCCAGGCGTCCAGTGTCTGCCGCGCCGCCGCTTGCGCCGGCTCGCTGAAAGCGCTGAAGCCGTTCAGGTAGGCTGCAAAGCCGCCCTGCGTGGGCTCGGTTGCGTTGTAGTTGCCGGGCACGCCGTCGCGGGTGTCGAACGCCGCAATCGCCGCCGGGAACGAATAGGTCAGCGACGCTGCCGTGCCGGCTGCCCCGGTGCCCCATTTGGAGGCCACGATGATCGAGTCGACCACGGCGTTGCCGGTGGGTTGCACCAGGGCGCTGAACTCGCCGGTGTAGGTGGGCAATGAAGTCGCCATGTCGGCATCTCGCGCAGTTGAATGCGCAGCGATTCTGGTCAGGGGCTGCCCATGCACACGGTCCGTTTAGGCCCCGATTCCCCATGCTTATCCAGCGCTTGCCCAGCTCCAGCGGCGGCGAAGATGGCCGACAGAACTCCGCCCCGAGGGCCATCACATGATTCGATCGCTGTGGGTCGCCAAGACCGGCATGGAAGGCCAGCAGACCAAGCTGGACGCCATCTCGAACAACCTGGCCAACGTGGCCACCAACGGCTTCAAGCGCGGCGGCGTGGTGTTCGAGGATTTGATGTACCAGAACCTGCGCCCGGCCGGTGCTGCGACCTCCGAGCAGAGCCAGCTGCCGACCGGCTTGCAACTCGGCCTGGGCACGCGGGTCGCGGCGGCGACGCGCAACTTCAGCCAGGGCACGCTGCAGCAGTCGGGCAACAACCTGGACGTCGCGATCAAGGGAGCCGGCTTCTTCCAGATCACGCTGCCCGACGGCACCACCGGCTACACCCGCGATGGCGCTCTGCAGCTCGACGCCAACGGCGGTCTGGTCACCGCCGCCGGCCACGCCGTGCAGCCCGGCATCACGATTCCGAACAACGCCACCGCGATTTCGATCGCGGCCGACGGCACCGTCAACGCCACCATCCCCGGCCAGGCCGCGCCACGCTCGGTGGGGCAGCTGCAGTTGGCCAACTTTGCCAACCCGGCGGGCCTGGACCCGCGCGGCGGCAACCTCTACGCCGAAACGGCTGCCTCGGGCCAGCCGCAAGCCGGCGCGCCGGGCAGCAATGCGCTGGGTTCGCTGCAGCAAGGCTTCGTCGAGGGCAGCAACGTCAACGTCGTCGAAGAGCTGGTGGCGATGATCGCCACGCAGCGCGCCTACGAGCTGAACTCCAAGGCCATTCAGACTTCCGACCAGATGCTGCAGCGGCTGGGGCAGCTTTGATGATCGCTCGCCTGCTCTCGCTGGCCGCGCTGCTGCTCACCAGCGGTTGCAGCATCGTCTACCCGCGCGTGCAGATCGACGACAAGCCCGCGCCGCTGCCCGTCGCACCGGCGTCCGAGCCGGCGCTGAACGGCTCGGTGTTCCAAGCCGCGAGCTACCGGCCGCTGTTCGAGGACCACCGCGCGCGCGTCACCGGCGATGTGCTCACGGTGGCCATCGTCGAGAAGATCACCGCCACTGCCAAGAGCACGAGTTCGGTGGACAAGAGCGGCTCGATCGATGCGTCGATCAGCGCACTGCCGGGCGTGAAGGCCGGCTCGTTCGCTGCCGGCCGCGCCAGCGCCAAAGGCAGCAGCGCGAATGCCTTCGAAGGCAAGGGCGCCACCGAGAACAGCAACGACTTCAGCGGCACCATCACCGCGGTGGTGCGCCAGGTGCTGCCCAATGGCCACCTGATCATCGCCGGCGAAAAGCAGATCGGCGTGAACCACAACGTCGACACGCTGCGCTTCACCGGCCAGGTCGACCCACGCGCCATCCAGCCGGGCAACACCGTAGCCAGCGCGCAGATCGCCAACGTTCGACTCGAGCAGCGCGGGCGTGGCCAGCACAGCGAAGCGCAGGCAATGGGCTGGCTGTCGCGGGTGTTCCTCAGTCTGATGCCGATCTGAACATGAAGAACCCCGCTGAGCGCTGGATGCGCACGCTGATCACCCTGGCCTACTTCGCCGCCTTCGCTGCGGTGTGGTGGCCGTTGCAGGCCGATGCCAGGCGCCTGAAAGAGATCGCCGCCGTGCAAGGCGTGCGCAGCAACCAGCTGGTCGGCTACGGCCTGGTGGTCGGGCTGGACGGCACCGGCGACCAGACCACGCAAGCCCCGTTCACCGCGCAAAGCCTGAACGCGATGCTGCAGCAGCTGGGCGTTACCGTGCCGGCGGGCGCCAACATGCAGTTGAAGAATATTGCCGCGGTGCTCGTCACCGCGCAGCTGCCGGCATTCGCACAGCCCGGGCAGGTGCTGGACGTGAACGTTTCGTCGCTTGCCAACGCGAAGAGCCTGCGCGGCGGCACCTTGATCGGCACGCCGCTGAAGGGCGCCGACGGCCAGGTCTACGCATTGGCGCAGGGCAACCTGATCGTCGGCGGTGCCGGCGCCGCTGCGGGGGGCTCGAAAGTGCAGATCAACCACCTCGCCGCTGGCCGCATCCCCGAAGGCGCGACGGTGGAGCGCAGCGTGCCCACACCGCTGCAGCAAGGCGAACATCTTCAGCTCGACCTGAGCGCCGCCGACTTCAACACCGCGCGCGCCGTCGCCAAAGCCATCAACCAGGCCAAGGGCGAGGGCACGGCGAGCGCCATCGATGGCCGCACGATCCGAGTCAAGGCACCGGCCGGCGATCAGCGCGTGGCCTTTCTGGCCGACATCGAAAACCTGCCGATCGAACTGGCCCTGCCCGCGGCGCGCATCGTGCTCAATGCGCGCACCGGCTCGGTGGTGCTGAACGACGCCGTCACGCTGGGCGCTTGCGCCGTGGCGCATGGCAGCTTGTCGGTGACGATCTCCACCACGCCCGTGGTCAGCCAGCCGGGCCCGTTCTCGCAAGGCCAGACGGTGGCCGGCGAGAAGAGCGACATCGCCATCACGCAACAGGCCGGAGCGCTGGTGCACATGCCGGCCGGCACGCGCTTGGCCGACGTGGTGAAGGCCTTGAACGGCCTGGGCGCCACGCCGCAAGACCTGCTCGCGATCCTGCAAGCGATGAAAAGCGCCGGCGCGCTGCACGCTGAGATCGAGGTGATCTGAGCATGGCAGCCGTTCCTTCCACCGCCGGCCTGGCCATCGACACGCGCCAGCTGCAAGGCCTGGGCGCGAAGATGGCCAGCGACCCAAAAGGCACGATCAAGGAAGCCGCCAAGCAGTTCGAATCGCTGTTCATGAACGAACTCTTGAAGAGCATGCGCGCGACGACGATGGCCAGCGGCACGCTCGACAACGAAGGCAGCAAGCTCGGCACCGAGATGCTCGACGCGCAGTTCGCGCAGAAGATGACCGGCATGCCGGGTGGCTTGTCGGAAGCCATCATGCGCCAGCTCGAGCGCCAGATGGGCCTCTCACCGGGCCCGCTGCCGAAGTTCGATTCGGCCAACCACACGCCGCTGGCCATCGAGCGCTTGAACAAGCCCACGCAGATCCCGCAGCGCAGCGCCGCCGGCTTCGTCCAGCAGCATGGCGACGCCGCCAAGGCCGCCGAGAGGCAGACCGGCATCCCGGCGGCATTCATGATCTCGCAGGCGGCGCTGGAAACCGGCTGGGGCCGCAAGGAAATCCGCCACAGCGACGGCGCACCGGCCTACAACCTGTTCGGCATCAAGGCCGGCGCGAACTGGCGCGGCCCGGTGGCCGAGGTGATGACCACCGAGTACGTGAACGGCCAGCCGCAAAAGGTGATGCAGCGCTTTCGCGCCTATTCGAGCTATGCCGAGTCGTTCGGCGACTACGCGAAGCTGATGAGTCAGAGCCCGCGCTATCAGAACGTGATGGCGCGCTCGGACAGCGCGCAGGGTTTCGCCGGCGCAGCTGGCGCAAAAGCCTTCGCGCAGGGATTGCAACGCGCCGGCTACGCCACCGACCCGGCCTACGCCGACAAGCTCACCAAGGTCATCAACACGACGCTGCGTTTGCAGCAGTCGATGGCCTGAAAGACCTGAGGAGACTGGAGCATGAGCCTAGGTTCGTTGATGTCGATCGGCATCAAGACGCTGGCGGCGAACTACGCCGGCCTGCAGGTCACCGGCCACAACATCGCCAATGCCCACGTGGCCGGCTATTCGCGCCAGAAGATCGAGCTCGCCACCGCACAGGGCCAGTTCACCGGCAGCGGCTACTTCGGCAAGGGCGTCGACGTGGTGAGCGTGAAGCGCATCTTCAGCGAGTACCTCACGCGCGAGGCCAACGTCACGCGCTCGGCCGCTCAGCTCGATTCGAGTCGCGTGCGCTTGCTCGAACAGCTGGAGACCGTCTTTCGCACCGGCGAGCAGGGCCTCGGGCACGCCGCCGGCCAGTTCTTGAACTCGATGGTCGACCTGGCGAGCAAGCCTGCCGACAGCGCCACGCGCGAAGTGGTGCTGGCGCGTGCCCAGGAGATGGCACGGCGCTACGCCGACGCCGGGCATCAGCTCGACACCATGCAGCGCAGCATCCTCACCGATGCACGCACGCAGGTGGTCGAGGTGAACCAGCTGGCGCAGAACATCGCGCAGGCCAACGAGAGGATCGCCAAGGTGGCCGGCCTCGGCCAGCCGCCCAACGATCTGCTCGACGAGCGCGATCGCCTGCTCGCCCGGCTCAACGACATCGTGCAGGTGAACAGCGTGCAGGCCGCAGATGGTTCGACCTCGGTGTTCACGGCCAGCGGGCACATGCTGGTGCTGGGCACCGACGTGCGCCCGCTGTCGCTGATGCCCGACCCAGCCGACCCCTCGCGTGCGGCGATCGGTTATTTCGACGGCACATCGGTGAAGGCGCTGGGCCAGGCGCTGATCCCCGGTGGCTCGCTGATGGGCTTGTTGCGCTTCCAGAACCAGGACCTGGTGGACGCGCGCAACCTGGTTGGCCAGCTCGCCGCCTCTATCTGTGGGGCCGTCAACGATCAGCAGAAGCTGGGCGTGAACCTGTACCCGCCGTACGGCTCGGTAACCAGCGAAGACCTGTTCTCGGTGGGCAGCCCGAAATCGATCCCCAACAGCAACAACCTGCGCGACGTCAGCGGCGACTTCATCGGTCAGGTGACGATGACGGTGGTCTCACCCGGCCAGCTGCTGGCCAGCGACTATTCCCTTGCAGCCGACCCCGACAGCCCCGGCATGTGGCGGCTCACGCGCCTTTCCGATGGCCTCGAGCGCAGCATCGCCAGCGGCGACATTGTGGACGGTGTGCGCATCGATGTCGGCCCGTCGCTGCCGGACGTGAACGACAAGTTCCTGCTGCAGCCGGTCGCCGCCGCCGCCGGCGGAATGCGGGTGCTGCTGGATGACGTGCGCGATCTGGCGGCCGCGTCGCCGCTGGTCGCCACCTCGGTGCCGACTCCGAGCGGCACGGTAAGCGTCGACTCGCTGCGCATGCTGACCGCACCGCCGAATCCCGATCACACGGTGCGCATCTCGTTCACCGACGATGCCGGCAACTACACCTGGGAGCTGCTCGATGCGGGCGGCGGTGTGGTCGGCGGCGGCGCCGGCCTGTGGCAGCCCGATGGCACCATTCCCGAGCCGCCCACCGACATGAACGGCTTCTCGATGCGCTTGCTCGGTGTGCCGCGCCTGGGCGACGAAGTGCTCGTCGAGCCCACCAGCGATGCGGGCTTGCCGCACAACAACGGCAACGCGCTGATGCTGGCGCAGCTGCGCGACGCGCTGATCGTGAACGGTGCCACCGCCGGCGATGCCTACGCCACGGCGCTGGCCGACATCGGCGTGCGCGTGCAGGGCGGGCGCTCCACGGCGCAGATGACGAGCGCGCTGGCGGACGCCGCCGAGGCCGCACGCGGCAGCGAATCGGGCGTCAATCTCGACGAAGAAGCGGCGCGGCTGATCCAGTACCAGCAGGGCTACCAGGCTGCGGCCAAGGTGCTGCAGGCGGCCCAGTCGATCCTGGAAGCGCTGCTGCAAGCCTCGCGCTGAAGCCGGCCAGCGCACGAACTGAACGGATATTCCCATGCGCGTCACGACCACCCAGGCCCTGGACAACTCGCTGGCCAACCTGCAAAGGCGCCAGCAGCAACTCGGCGATGTGCAGGACCGTCTGACCCAGGGCAAACGGGTCACTCGCGCCAGCGACGATCCCGGCGCCGCCGCGCGCGCCGAGTGTGCGATGACCAGTTTCCACCGCACCGAGGCGAATCTACGCGCGCTGGAGGGCAGCCGCAGCGTGATGGAGCAGGCCGAGAGTGCGTTGGGCGACGCCGGCGAACTGATGCAGCAGGCGCGCGAGTTCATGGTCAGCGCCGGCAACGCCAGCTACTCCGACATCGAACGTGGCACGCTGGCCGACGCGCTGCGCGGTCTGCGCACGCAGCTGCTCTCGGTGGCCAATCGCACCGACGGCAGCGGCGGCTTTCTGTTCGGTGGGCAGGGCAGCAGCGGCGCGCCGTTCATCGATGGCTCCGGCGGCGTGGTTTTCACCGGCACCACCGGTTGGCTGCGTGCGGGCACCGACGAGCCGCTGCCACTTTCGCTGGACGGCCGCCAGGCCTGGCTCGGTGCGCCGAACCCCGACCCCGCGGGGCCCGACATCTCGATCTTCACGGTGCTCGACAACACGATCGCGCAGCTCCAGACTCCGGGCCGCGCGAGCTCCGACATCGTTTCCGACCTGCACGCGGGGATGAAAGAACTCGACGCGGCAGCGAACCACCTGCTCAGCTACCGCTCGCGCACCGGCGAGACGCTGCTGCGTGCCGATTCGATGCAGCAGCGGCTCGAGCAAGACAAGCTGGTCGCGCAGACCGATCGTTCGACTGCCGAAGACCTGGACATGGTGCAGGCGATCTCCGACTTCCAGGCCAAGCAGACCGGCTACGACGCCGCGCTGAAGACCTATTCGATGGTGCAGCGCATGACTCTGTTCGACTATCTGACGCCCAGATGAACTCCGCTCTGAACTCGTTGACCATCGGCTACGGCGCCATCATCGATGCGCAGCGCGCCTTGGCCGGCCTGCGGCTGACCTTGTTCGCGCAGCGACCCGACGCGGCGATCGACGGCGCCGGCGTGAAAGAGGCACTGGCCGCGGCCTGGTCCGAAGCGCCATTGAAGAGCGCCGGCGTCGCCGTGGCCAAGGGCACGGTGCTGCTCGCCCCGGCCGGCGAGCCGCTGCTCGCCGCGCTGCTCGCCGCGCAGCCCAAGCCGCCTTTCGCGGTCGAGGTGCCGGCCTTCACGCTGGCTTCGCCGGAGGTCGCCGCGGCCGTGCAAGCCCATCATCGCTCGGGCGGCAGCTTGTGGCTGCAAGGCCGCCAAGCTGCCGACCTCGCACCCGAGTTGCGCGGATGTTTTCGCCACATCGTTTTCGACGCCGCCGAGCCGCTGCCCGCACGCAGCGGTGGTGCCGTGGCCAGCGGTGTGCGCCAGAACGCCGAATTCGACAAGGCGATCCGGCAGGGCGCCGTGGCGGTGATCGGCTGGCCGATCGAGCCTGCCGCTGGCCTCGCACCGAGCACCAAGAAGGTGGCGCCGGAGACACAGGTTCTGCTCGACCTGATCCGCCGCGTGGACAACGAAGAGCCGGTCGAAAAACTCGAAGCTGCGCTGAAGCTCGACCCGACACTCGCCTTCCGCCTGCTGCGCTACATGAACTCGGCGGCATTCGGCCTCTCGGTAGAGATCAGCTCGTTCCGCCACGCGCTGATGATCCTGGGCTACCAGAAGTTGAAGCGCTGGCTCGCGCTGCTGCTGGCCTCGGCGAGCAAGAACCCGGCCATGAAGCCGGTGATGGCTGCCGCGGTGCGCCGCGGCCTGTTGATGGAAGAGCTGGTGCGCGGCAGTGGCGACGCACAGATGCGCGGCGAGATGTTCATCTGCGGCGTTTTTTCGCTGCTGGATGTCATGCTCGAACAGCCTTTCATCGAACTCTTCAAGAGCGTGCCGGTGCCCGAGCGGGTTCAGCAGGCGCTGGTGCAAGGCGAGGGTTCGTTCGCGCCTTACCTCGAGCTGGTGCGCGCGCTGGAGCGCAGCGATGCTTTCGAAGCACAGGAGCACGCCGCGGCGCTGATGCTGTCGGCCGGCGAAATCAATCGAGCGCTGCTGGCGGCACTCGTGGCGGCCGCACAACTGGACTGAGCGCCAGCCGGGCGGCGACACTCGCGGGGTGCAGACCCCGAACTTGTTGCCCGCCGACGACCCGCTGCTGCAAGTCCTCTGGCAATCGCCTTACCCGGCCACCTTGCAGGACGAGCAGTTCAGGCTCGTCGATGTCAATCCGGCCTTCGTCGCTTTCTGCGGTCGCAGCCGCGAAGCGTTGATCGGCACCGATCCGATCGAGCTGCAACCCGCCGAGGATCGCGAGGCCAACATCGCGCAGCGCGAGTCCTACCCGAGCCTGCATGCCCCGGTGGAGACGATCGAGCTGCTCGGCCTGCGCCGCCGACTGGTGGACGCCGGCGGGCAAGAGCGTTGGTTCTCGCTGAGCGGCCGTGCGGTGCTCGGCGCCGATGGCCGCCGCTTGTGGCTGGCGCTGCTGCAAGACCTGACCGCCGAGCTGCAGGCGCTGGACGAAAGCCGGCGCGCCCAGGACGAGCTGGCCACCTGGTTCGAGCTGTGCCCGGCCGGCATGCTGGTGTTCGACGAGCGCGGCGCGGTGATCCGCACCAACGCCGCGTTCGAGGCGCTGATCGGGCGCGTGCTGATGTCGCTGGACGAGGCCGATGTGGATCTGCGCTGGATTCTCGGGTGGGACGGCGGCTTCGAGCGCGGGTCCGCTGCGCGCACCCCGCTGCCCAGCCCGATCGAGCGCCAGGCCACGCTGACGCTGCCCGATGGCCGCCGCCGCCGGCTGCTGGCGCGCGTGCGCAGCCTGCCCGGTGACGACCGCCGGCACCGCAGCATGGCGGTGGTGGAAGACCGCAGCGCCGAAGAAGAGCGCGACCTGGCGCGTGCGGAGATCGGCGTGCTGATGGACACCGCCAGTGTCGGTGTGGCCACCTTCGACCCGGCACATGGCTGGCTGCGACCGCAGGCCACGGCGGCGGCGCCGGCCAGCGGTAGGGCGGTGGTGCCGGCAAGCGGCAGGAGTGCCGGCCTGCAAGGCATCGGCCGCGACCTGGTGGAGGCCGGCTCGCTGCCCGAGTACGAACGCTTGCAGCAGGCCTTGCGCCGCCGCGAGCGTGCCGAGGTGCGCTACGCGGTGAACCACCCCGAATCGGGCCGGCGCTGGCTGCTCACGCGCGTCGAACCTGCGGCCGAAGGGCGCGGCACGCTGTCGGTGGTGACGCTGGACATCACCGA
Source organism: Rubrivivax sp. (assembly GCA_031400795.1). Classification (GTDB taxonomy): domain Bacteria; phylum Pseudomonadota; class Gammaproteobacteria; order Burkholderiales; family Burkholderiaceae_C; genus Rubrivivax. The sequence goes on from JANNQO010000185.1 coordinate 21,830, forward strand.
CCAGGAACTCGCGCGCCAGCGCAACGAACAGCTGCTGCGCGAACTCTCCACCATCCTCGATGGCTCCACCGCCGGCATCGCCTACCTGCGTGGCGACGTGCTGGTGCGCTGCAACCGGCGCTTCGAAAGCATGCTCGGCTTCGCTCCGGGCGAGGCCGCCGGTGCGACGCTGCGCGAGGCCTTCGGCCGTCGCTTCGATGCGCAATCGCTGCTCGCTGCGGTGGACCTGTCGCTGGCCGCCGGCGAGCGCCACGAAAGCGAATGGATGTTGCAGGGCTCGAGTGCGCACCCCGAGCGCCGAGCCGGCTGGGTGACGCTGTCGGTGCGCGCCGCCACGGTGACCGATGGCACCCCCGGCGCGCGCGAGGCGGTGGCTGTGCTCACCGACATCTCGCGGCTGAAGGCGCAGCAGCGCGAGCTGGAAGACGCGCTGCGCGAACGCGAGACGATGTTCAGCCTGTCGGAGGTGGGCATCGCCTACATGCGCGGCTCGCGCATCGAACGCGCCAACCAGGCGATGGCCACGCTCACCGGCTACGCGGCGCCGGAGTTGTCCACGCTGGACGGCGCCGAGCTGTACGAAAACGCGCGCGCCTGCATCGAGTTCGAAGCCGCGGTGGCCGCGGCGCTGCGCCAGAGCGGCCGCTTCCAGGGCGAGCGCCGATTGCGTCGGCGCGACGGCCAGCTCGTCTGGGTGCAGGTGGCGGTGCGCCCGGTCGACGAGGCCGATGTCGACGAGGGCGTGATTGCGTCGTTCGTCGATGTCGACGAGCGGCATCGCGCGCGCGAGTCGCTCTTGCAGCAGGCCGAGCGCACGCGCGCCATCCTCGATTCGGTGCTGGTGGGCATCGTCACCGTCTCGGCGCAGGGCATCGAGTGGATGAACCGCTCGGCACGGCGCATGTTCGGCGGCGAGCTGGCGGACTTCGTCGGTGAGGCCATCTCGGTGGTGGCGACACAGGAGCCCGACCACCCGCTGCGCCAGACGCAGCAGTACCTGGGTCGCCTCTCCGAAGGCCAGGCCGAGACCTTTGAGTGCCGCTTGCAGGCGCGCGACGGGCGCCAGTTCTGGGTGGTGGGCAGTGTCGTCATCACCGGGCAGCCGCCACTGGGCTCGTCGCCGCAAGCGCAGGGCCGCCAGCTGACCTTCGCACTGCTGGACATCGAACGCCGCCGCCAGGCCGAGACCCGCATCGCGCAGGCCCAGGCCTCGCTGCAGCGGGTCATCGAGACCGCACCGCTGGCCATCGCCCTCTTCGACGCCCGTTCGCTGCGTGTGCTGCAGGCGAATCAGCGATCGACAGCGTTTTTCGGCCGGCCTGTCGAACAGGTGCTGGGCGAGGGACCGGCCGACAGCATGCCCCAAGCCAAGGCGCAGCAGCTGCAAAGCTGGCTGGAAGCGGCCGCGCTCACGCCCGAGGTACTGCACCGCGAGTGGCGCGACGCGATGGTCGACACGATCAGCGGCGGCTCGTCGGCGCGCCCGGCCACGGTGTGGGACGTGCGCATCGTGGCGCTCGCCGCCAGCGATGTCTCGGCAGCGCAGATCCTGCTCGTGGCCAGCGACGTGACCGAGCAGCGCGCCGCCGACCAGGCGCGGCTGCAGGCGGCGATCGCGCAGCGCGAGCTGCTGGTGCGCGAGGTGCACCACCGCATCAAGAACAACCTGCAAGGCGTGGCCGGGTTGTTGCAGCAGAACGCCGGCCGCCACCCCGAGCTGGCGCAGCTGCTGGGCGAGGCAGTGAGCCAGGTGCAGGCCATCGCCCAGGTTTACGGCCTGCAGGTGGGCGGCGATGGGCCGCTGCGCGTGCAGGTGGTGCTGGAGGCCATCGCCGGCTCGGTGCAGCGCACCTTCGGGCGCGCCATCGGCGTGACGCCCTCGACGCCCGCTTTGTTGCGCATGGTCTTCCCCGAGGCCGAAGCGATTCCAATCGCGCTGACGCTCAACGAGCTGCTCACCAACGCGGTCAAGCATGGCCAGGACGGCACGGTGCGCTGCAGCGTGCAGGCGGTGGAGGAGGGCGTGCTGATCAGCATCGCCAACCCGGGCCGCTTGCGCGCCGGCTTCGATCTGGCGCAGTTCCCCGGCGGCGTGTCGGGCCTGGGCCTGGTGCGGGCGCTGCTGCCGCGGCGCAGCGCGCAGCTGGCCATCGAGCAGCAGGGCGACGAGGTGCTTGCCTTCGTCACGCTGCGGCCGCCCAGCGTCAGGATGGAGTAAAAAGGGGCCGCATGAACAAAGGCAAGATCCTGGTGGTGGACGACGACCGTCTGGTGCTGGCCACCGTCTCGCATGGCCTGGCGCAATCGGGCTACGAGGTCATCGACGCCGACAACGGCGACGACGCCATCCTGCTGGCGCGCCAGCAGCGGCCCGATCTGGCGCTGCTGGACATCCGCATGGAAGGCAAGTCGGGCTTCGACGTCGCCGCCTACCTGCGCGACGCCTCGCACGTGCCGTTCATGTTCCTGTCGGCGTTCTCCGATGCCGACACGCGGGCCCAGGCCGATGCGCTGGGTGCGGTGGGCTACCTGGTCAAGCCGCTGGACGTGGCGCAACTGGTGCCGCAGGTGGAAGCGGTGCTGGCGCGCGTGCGCGGTGCGGCCAGGGCCCCGCTCGGCGCCGTGGCTGCGGGGGGCTCGGACAACCCGGTGCCGCTGGCCGTAGGCGTGTTGATGCACCGGCATTCGCTGTCGCGCCACGATGCCGCCACGCGGCTGGCGAAGATGGCCCAGGAACAGGGCCTGGCCGTGCCGGCGCAGGCCGAACGGCTGCTGGCGGCGATCGAAGAACTGGCCAGAACCTGAGTTCCTCCCTCTGCTTGCCGGGCGCTGCCGGGCAGGGGGCTCAATCCTTGAGGGTAAAGTGAAACGTTGCCCCGCGCCCCGGCTCGGCGTGGGCCCAGATGTGTCCGCCGTGGCGCGCCACGATGCGCTTCACCGAGGCCAGCCCGACGCCGGTACCGGGAAAGTCGCTGGCGCTGTGCAAGCGCTGGAAGAGGCCGAACAGCCGCTCCACGGAGCGCATGTCGAAACCGGCACCGTTGTCGCGTACGACGAAGGCCGGCTTCCCATCCACCGTCTCGCGGCCGAAGCGCACCTGTGGCTGGGCGACGCGCTGTGTGTACTTCCAGGCGTTGCCGAGCAGGTTCTCGAGCACCTGGCGCAGCAGCGTCGGGTCGCCGTGCACCTCGAGTCCCGGCTCGACCTCGAACTCGATGCGCCGCTCGGGGTCGCCGCGTTTCAGCTCGTCGATCACGAATCCGGCCAGCTGCGACAGATTCACCGGCTGGCGCTGCAGCGGCTGCGTGGACAGCCGCGCCATCGACAGCAGTGCGTCGATCATCTGGTTCATGCGTGCAGCAGCCGACAGCACGCGGTCGAGGTGGTCGTTGCCCACGCGGTCGAGCAATCCGCCGTAGTCTTCCTTGACGATGCGCGTGAAGCCTTCCACCACGCGCACTGGCGCACGCAGGTCGTGCGAAAGCGTGTAGCTGAACGACATCGCGTCGTCCGCCGGGGCCGGCGACGCGGCGCCCGCGGGGGCTTCGCGCAGCACGCCCAGATAGCCGGCGAATCGACCCTGGGCGTCGGCCAGCGGGACGGCCGCCAGCTCGAGCCGCGGGGTGTCGGCCGCTGCGCCGGGCCAGTGCACCGGCCGGGCAGCGATCGGCGCGTGCGCTTGCAGCAGCGCCGCCAGGCCAGGCCCGGCATCGCTGGCCGGGGCATCGGCCAGCCAGGCACTCAGCGTCTTGCCTTGCCAAGCCGCCATGGTGGGCGTGACGGGGCCGTCGAGCTGCTCGAGCTTCAGCGCCGCGTCGCAACGCCAGGACCAACCCGTGGCCCCTCGCGCCAGCTGGCCCAGCGCGTGGGCTTCGGCACGCGCGGTGCCGGTTTCGGCACGCTGCATCTTTTCCGCCCGCAACGCCCCCAGCCGCAGCGCGCCCAAGCCCACCAGCAGCAGGGCCAGCGCGGCCAGCACACCGAAGGCGGCCCCCCACATCGCCCCTCCCATCGCTTCTTGCGCGGCGCAGCCGCTGAGCAGCAGCGGCAACACCGCGAGCGCCAGTCTCGCTGCTATCGGCATCGAATCATTGTAGGGACGGCTGCTGGCTACATCGTGAGACAGAAAACACCGTGGGACACTCCACACTGCTGCCGCTCGGTGCCGTGGGCGCGGCCCGGGGCATCGCCTAATATCAGCGCCAGCCCTCCTGAACCGGGCAGATTGGCCGAAAACCGGAAGATTCCCCAAGCCGGACATGAACTCGCCCCCGAACAAGGTTCGCGCTGACGACACGGAGCTCGACGCTGCTGCGCTCGCGCGCCTGCACGAGTTGGACCCTGGCGGCAAGAACGGCATCGTGACGCGGGTCCTGGCGACCTTCGACCGCTCGCTGGTGGCCACCTTGAGTGGCCTGCAAGCTGCCGAGCAGCGCGCCGACATGGTCGCGCTGCGTCGCCTGACGCACACGCTGAAGTCCTCGTCGGCCAGTGTCGGAGCGCTGGAACTGTCGGCCTGCTGCGCCACGGTCGAGGCGCTGGCTCGCGATGATCGCCCGGCGCAGCTGCCGGCGGCGCTGGCGCGACTGCAGGGCGAAGGCCAGCGCGCACTCGGTGCCGTGCAGCGGCTGCGGCAACAGGGGCACGAGTGGCGCAGCTGATGGTCCCTGCAACGGCTGCCGGGCGATGAAACTGATCGCCACCATCCCCCCCGACGCGGCCGACGCCGGCATTGATCAGCGGCAGCCTGTCGACTCGGTGCCGAACGTCCTGCTCGTCGACGACGATGAGGTGAACCTGCTGCTTACCGCGCTGGCCTTGCGCGAGCGCGGCTTTCATATCGTCGAGGCGGCCAGCGGCGAGCGTGCGCTCGAACAGCTGGCCGGCTGGACCCCCGACATCATCGTGCTCGACGCGATGATGCCCGGCCTCGACGGCTTTGCCACCTGCGCGAAGATCCGCGCGATGCATGGCCTCGAGAACGTGCCGATCCTGATGCTCACCGGACTCGACGACGACGCTTCGATCGCCCATGCCTACGAAGTCGGTGCCACCGACTTCTTCGTCAAAGCCACGCAGTGGAGCTTGCTCGCGGGCCGGCTGCGTTACCTGCTGCGATCGTCGCGCACGCGCATCGAGCTCGAGCACAGCAAGAGCAAGCTGGCGCGCGCGCAAGACCTGGCGCGCATGGGCAGCTTCGATTGGCTGCGCAACCGGCGCAGCCTGGCGATGTCGGTGGAAGGGCTGCGCGTGTTCGGGCACGGCCTGTCCGAGTCTCCCAGCCTGCGCACGCTGCTGCGCCTGGTGGAGCCCGACGCGCGGCGCGCGCTGTTCCGGCTGCTGCGCGATGTCTTTCGGCACAGCTCGGTGCTCGCCACCGATGTGCCGCTGCACTTGCTGGACAGCCGCCAGCGCATCATCCATGTCGAGGCTGAGCCCGAGTTCAACGAGCAGGGTCAGGCCATCGGCTACACCGGCATCGTGCAGGACGTGACCGACCGCCGCGTGGCCGAGGACAAGATCCGCCACCTCGCCAATTTCGATGCGCTCACCGGCCTGCCGAACCGGCGCCAGCTGATCTGGCGTGCCGAGCGCGCGGTAGAGCACGCGCGCCGCCTCGACCATCAGTTCGCACTGCTGCTGATCGACCTGGACCGCTTCAAGATCATCAACGACACGCTCGGCCACTCCGCCGGCGACGAGTTGCTGATGGAGGTGGCGCGGCGGCTGCGCGGCTGCGTGCGCCACAGCGACCAGGTGCTGGACGGCGCCTACGACGGCTCGAGCCCGCGCTCGCACCGCTCGCTCGAAGCGGTGGGGCGCCTGGGCGGCGACGAGTTCGTGGCGCTGTTGCCCGAGGTCATCGACGATCGCGACGCCGAGCGCGTGGCGATGCGCATCCTCGAGGAGATGCGCCAGCCGATCTTCGTCGGCGGCCAGGAGTGTTTCGTCACCGCCAGCGTCGGCGTCGCGCTCTACCCGCGCGACGGCAACACCGTGGCCGACCTGATGCGCAACTCCGATGTGGCGATGTACGCCGCCAAAGGCCAGGGCAAGAACTCGTCGACCACCTACGGCCCGCAGCTGGCCGGCCGCGGGCGCGAGAAGCTCGAGCTCGAAAGCGCGCTGCACAAGGCCATCGAGCGCAACGAGCTGGTGCTGCACTACCAACCCAAGATCGACGTGCGCAGCGGGCGCATGGTGGGTGTCGAGGCGCTGATGCGTTGGCAGCGTGCCGAGCGCCTGGTGCCGCCGGTGGAGTTCATCTCACTGGCCGAAGAAACTGGCCTGATCGTGCCGATGTCGGAATGGGCACTGCGCGAAGCGGCGCTCCAGGCGCGGTTGTGGCAGCAGAGTATCGGTTACGCCGAATCGATCGCGGTGAACCTGCCGAGCCGCTTGTTCGAGCGCAGCGATCTCATCGAAAGCATCCACCAGGCCGTCACCAGCCAGGGCGTGCCGCACCGCGTGGTGATGCTCGAGATCACCGAAGACAACCTGATGAAGGACCTGCAGAACGTCATCCCGGCGCTGCACCGTCTGAACGAGATCGGCGTGGAGATCGCGATCGACGATTTCGGCACCGGCTATTCGTCACTGGCCTACCTGACCACGCTGCCGATCTCGGAGCTGAAGATCGACCGCAGCTTCGTGCGCGACCTCGGCGTCACGCCGCAGAGTGCGGCGGTGGTCACCGCGATCATCGCCTTGGCGCGATCGCTGGGCCTGCGCGTGATTGCCGAAGGCGTAGAGACGCTGCGCCAGATGGAGGTGCTGAACCGCCTGGGCTGCAGCGCGATGCAGGGCTTTCTGTTCAGCCGCCCGGTGCCGCCCAAGCAGCTCGAAAGCTGGCTGCTGTCGACCATGCAGCAGCGCACGGCGCCGTGGATGGCGCCGGCGCACATGCTCGACAGCGAGCCCGATACGGTGCTGCTGCGCCGGCCATGACAGAGCTGAGCACGGGTGCGCTGGCCCAGCAGGATGCCGCGCAGAAGGAACTCGGGGCGTCGTGGTCGCAGCTGCTGCAACGCCTGGTGCGTGAGCTCGAGCAACCGTCACGCCAATGGACGGCGGCGCGGCGACGCGACAGCCTGCAGCGCGTGCTGGCCGGCAGCGGCAGTGACCTGCAGCGGCTGCAGCAGCGATTGCAAGCATTGCTCAAGGCCTGGGCGGGCGACGACCCTGCCGCTGACGCTTCGCTGGTCGACGAGATTCCCCCGGAGGTCGAGCCACCGGTCGCTGCCGCCGCGGCGCCGGGTGCATCGGCCTGGCCGGTGGTGGTGGGCGAGCTTCGTTCGACCGTCGACGTGGCGCTGCCCGGTGACGATCAACGTGCGCGCGAGGTGGCTGATGGTCTGGCCGAGCTGGCCCGGCGCATCGCGCAAGAGGGCACCGGCGCGCCGCTGGTCGAGGCCATCGCCGCACGGTGCGAAGAGGCGCGGCGCTTGCTTCAGCAGCGCCACCGCCTGGTCGACGAGCTGGCTGGTCTGTGCCGCGAGCTCGGTGACGGGCTCACCGACGCGGCCGAAGACGACAGCTGGGCACGCGGCCAGGGCCGGGCCCTGCAGGCGCATCTCGCCGAAGGCGTGCACTCGCGCAGCGTGCGCTCTGCCACCACGTTGCTGGCCGGCCTGCGCCAGCAGCAGCGGCAGATCAAGGCCGAGCGTGCGCAGGCCCGCGACGCGCTGAAGCTGCTCTTCCGGCAGATGCTGGACGAGCTCGGCCAGCTCGACGAGCACGCCGACCGCTTCGCGCAATCGCTGGGTCGCCACGCCGAAGCCGTGGAAGGCGCCGAGTCGCTGGCCGGCCTGGCCGGCGTGGTGCGCGAGATGGTGGCCGACAGCCGCAGCGTACAGACCCTGGTGCGGCAGACACGCAACCGTCTGCACGACGAACACTCGCGCGCCAGCGAGCTGGAGACGCGTGTGCGCGCGCTGGAGACAGAGCTGCGCCGCCTCTCCGATGAAGCCACCACCGATGCGCTCACGCAGGTGGCCAACCGCCGCGGCTTGCAAGCCGCGTTCGAACAGGAAGTGGCGCGCGCCGCACGCGCCAGCGGCACGGCGCGCATCCTGTCGCTGGCGCTGATCGACATCGACAACTTCAAGAAGCTCAACGACAGCCTGGGCCACGCCGCCGGCGACGTGGCGCTGAAGTCGCTGGCCGCCGCGGTGCGCGAGCGGCTGCGCCAGGGTGACCAGTTGGCACGCTTCGGCGGCGAGGAGTTCGTGATCGTGCTGCCGGCCACCGCCGCCGGCGATGCGCAAGAACTGCTGACGCGGCTGCAGCGCAGCTTGAGTTCGAGCCTCTTCATGCACGGCGAGCGCGAGGTCTTCGTCACCTTCTCCGCCGGCGTCACCGAATGGCGCAGCGGCGAGACGCTCGAAGCCGCGCTGGAGCGTGCCGACGAGGCGATGTACGAGGCCAAGCGCACCGGCAAGAACCGGACCTGCCGGGCCTGAGAGACTGAGAACGGCTCAAGCCTCGCCGGGCGCTGCCGATACAAACCTCAACGCCGGTTATTCTGCCGGCATCCGCCTGCCCCCCACCGATGTTCGCCGGCCTCAAGCGCGCAGCCCGCGCCATCTTCGTCGATGACGTTCGCGTCAGGCGTGATGAAGAGGGCCTGCACATCGTTTTCGAGAACGGGCCCGCGGGCGGCGAATCGCCGCTGGCGCGCGCCCGGCGCGAAGCCGACGAACAGCGCCAGCGGCAACTGCAACAGATCCGCGATCAACTCGCGGCAGTTTTCGCCACGCTGCCCGGACTGCGCCAGCACCTCGAACACCTGGCGCGCGTCGAGGCGGCGTTGGTCGAACAAGGCCTGGCTTTCCTGGACAGCATGCCGCTGGCGCAGTTGCGGCTGGCGTTGCGCCAGTTCGAAGACGCGGTGCTCAATTGGGCTCCCGAAGGCCTGGCCTATCTGCGCTCGCGCATGGCGATGGCGGTTCGCGAGCGAGCGCTGCGCG
>JANNQO010000186.1:0-44860 GCA_031400795.1 Rubrivivax sp.
CGAGCAGGTCGAAGGCGCCGCGTGACGGCCGCTCGGGGAACCACAGCGTGTAGATGAGCTGCACCAGCCGCTCGCCGCGCACGAGCGTGTGCGTGAGACGCTGGAAGAGCACCGGGTCGCTGCGGTCGATCGCGATCGTGCCGTTGCCGCGCCAGCTGGGCAGACCGATGTGGTCGAAGTCGCCGTTGCTTTCGATGTCGAGCATGGGTGCGAAAGCGGCCAGCAGTCGCTCGTCGCGATCGTTGCTCGATACGGCAGCCGGTGCGACACGACGCGCCGCGCGCGGCCTGGCCAGGGCCTCGTCGAAATCACGCTGGTGCCCGAGCTGCCAGGCTTGCACGCCTGCAAAGAACGGCCATCGCGCCAGCGCATAGAGCCCGGCGGCACGCGCGGTACCGCTGTAGCGATCGGGCACGCGGGCGGCGCCGAGCAGCCGGCGGCGCGAGAGCTCGTCGCCGAGTGCCGACACGGCGAGTTGCTGCGAGCAGGGCGACAGGCGATCGACGAGCGGTCGTGCGGCGGCCGGCAGGTTGCCGATCTCGATGCGCCGATCGGCTTCGTCCAACGCGCGCAGCCGCTCGGCCCACGCGGCGAACGCAGCATCGCCTGGTGCCGGTGCCAGCGCGGCTTCGAGCCGGTTGACTCGCAGTGCCGCGTAGCCTGGTACGCGGTGGTTCTCGGCGTCGCGCACGCCAGCGCGCTCCACGGCCTCGTCCAGTGTTTCGAACCAGCGCAGGCAGGCCGTGTCTTCCTGATTGCCCGGTCGCGCGACTTGCTGCTCCAGGCTTGCGCAGCCGACCAGGCCCGCTACGCACAGCGCGGCGAGCCACTTGACGAGAAAAGCCGCTACGGCCGTAGGCCGAACGCTTGCCGCGCCTTCGTCCAGGCGCGTGCCTGCTCGCTCGAGCTGAACTCCAGCCCCGGCCGATCGGGCACCCACATGCGCCCGCCGGCGATGCGCAAGCGCTCGTTGAACATCGGCTGCAGCCACTCGAAATGTTCCACCCACGGTTGGTGAGGGTACGCCGCCGAGAGGTGCAGGTGAATCTCCATCGCAAAATGCGGCGCCTTGCGGAGGCGCGCATGGTCGGCCAGCGCCATGATCTTGAGCATCGGCGTGATGCCGCCGACGCGCGGTGCGTCGGGCTGGATGAAATCCACGCTCCTGTTGCGGATCAGCGCCCGGTGCTCGGCCGGCGAAGGAATGGGTGGTTTCCCATCCCTGTCGTGTTGCTCGCCCGGCTTTCGGGCGCGCGATGTTGACGCCTCAACTCGTCAATACAAGCATCGCCACGCACAACACCAGCATCACCCCGAAGCCGATCTTCAACTGCAGGCCGAAGCGCTGAAGCATGGGGTTCTGGGCTGCTTGGACGGGTCGTGTCACGGGGTCTCCTGGCGCGGTTTTTGTGCGTGGCCGCGAGTATCGACGCGCGGCGAGTCATTCGGGCATCAAGGCTGCGTCGGCGGCGTTTCATTTGTCGCCGAGCGTTGGTGTGGCGCGACAGCTGCGATGCCGCGCAGATAGCGATCGAAGAAGCCGACGATCTTGCGGTCGATGGCGGGCAGCACCTTGCGGTCGAACCCGGGCGGGTCGTTGAGCAGATCGCCTTCCAGCCCGTCGAAGCCCGGCGGCAGCGGCGAGAGCAGCGCGCCATGGCCACCGCCGGTGATCTCGACCAGGTGCTCGCAGCGCGGCAGGCAGGCACGCAACACCGCGTCGCTGTGAAAGCGCGGTTTCAGCCAGGCATCGCCGGCAGCGGTGACCAGCGCCAGCGGCACCCGCGGCTCGGCCAGCGTGGCCATGTCGAAGTCCGCGGCCAGCGGCACGCCGGCCACCACCGCGGTCACCCGCGGGTCGTGGTGCGCCTGCGGCGTGTCGTCGTCGAACTTCCAGCCGATCACGGTGCGCGCGAGCCACAGCTTCAAACCGTCGAGGGCATTGCCGCGCAGCCGCGTGGCCAGGCCCACGCAGGTCTGGAAGTCTTCGCGCAGGTTGGCGTCGCAATGCCGCTTGAAGCCGGCCGGCGACCAGCGCCCGCCGGCCATCGACAAGGCCGTGTGGCCGCCCGCGGACATGCCGTAGACGCCGACCTTGTCGAACTTCAGCGCGGCGAAGCGCGGGTCGGCGGCCACCTGGTCGATAGCGCGCGAGACCTCCGCGGGGCGCAGCTTCCAGCTGTCCGGCCCGGGGCGGCTGCCGTGGCGGTGATTGTCGCCGTGGTGCTGCGGCAGCGCCACCACGTAGCCGGCCTCGACGAGCGCGCGCGCCAGATCGGAGTGCACCCACGGTGCGCCGCCCGAGCCGTGCGAGATGACGACCAGGCGCCCGTTGCCTGGCGCCGGCTCGCCGTGCGGCGCCACGCGCAACGTGAACGGCGCGCGGCCGATCACCTGCGCCGCGCTGCGGCTCGGATAGAAGATGGTGACGGGGTCCTGGTCGTCGGCGCCGAGCGGGTCGCGGCCCATCGATACGGCGGACACGTCGGCCACATCGGCGAAGGCGAGGGCAGGGGCGTGCAGCATCGACGCCGTGAACGCGGCGGCCGACACCGCAATCGCGCCCGCGGCGAACAGCTTGTGAATCATCATCATCGGTCTCCACATCGAAGGCGAAGGGCCCCCGGTGACGCCACGATGCGCGGCGGCGCCGCGGCTGTCTCGCCGAAGACCGCAAGGCACGAAAAGAAACGAATTCGGCTGATCGATTCGTTGAATCGACCAGCTTCAACCCGCATCAGCCGGTGCCTGCCGCCGGAATTCGGTCGGTGTGAGCCCGGTGGTGGCCTTGAAGGCGCGGTTGAACGGGCCGATCGACTGGAAGCCCGACTCGAGCGCGATGTGCAGCACCGGCTCCTCGCGTCGGGCCGGGTCGGCCAGCGCGGCCTGCGCATCGGCGACGCGGAAGGTGTTGACGTAGGCGTTGAAATTGCGATGCCCGAGCCGCTGATTGATGAGCCGTCGCAGCCGGTACTCGGGCAGCCCGAGGCGATCGGCCAGGCGCGCCACCGTCAGATCTTCGTCGCGGTAGGCGCGCTGTTCGGTCATCAGCCGCTGCAGTGCCAGCTCCCAGGGGGCTTCGTCGGGCGCTGGCTCGGTGTCGGCGACCGCCGGCGCCGCGGCAGGCGGGGCCGGCTGCGGCGCGGGCAGCAGATCGTCGTGCGTGAAGCGCAAGACGCGCAACGAGACCACGGCAATGATGCCGCCGAGCATCGCGATGTCCAGCGTCGCCGTGGTCGGGTCGAGCATGCCGCCGGCCGAGAGACGCGCCGCCACCATCGCCAGCGTGTACACCGATCCGGCGCCGGCGATGAACAGGCGCAGCCGCCGCCGTTGCTCCACCAGATCGTCGCGCCAATGGCGCGCCGCCGCCAACACCGCCAGCAGCGCGAACAGGAACGGCGCCCAACGCAGCGCCAAACGCAGCGCAGTGCGCAGCACGGGGCCCGCATGACCCACTTCGCCGAACGCCAGGCAATGCGCCGCGCCCACCGCCGCCACCGCCGCCCAGCAGGCCACGTGCCAGGGCCGCAGGCGGAACTCGTCGTCGAACAGCGCACTCACGAAGAGCCAGAACAGCACAGCATTGCCCACCGAGACACCGACCCCCGGTGCTTGCCACGCGCACGGCACGCCGTGCTCGAAAGCCGGCGTCGAGCTGACCGCCTGCACCACCAGGCCGAGCGTGAAGGCCACGCCGACGCGCGCCGCCGGCGCACCCGCGCGGTCGCGCGCGAGCCGCCAGGCCAGCAGCAGCAGCAGTGCGACCAGCGCGCCGCGCAGCGCGGCATCGATCAGCGGCAGGGCTTGCGACATGTCGGCGATCACGATAGCAGCGCGATGATGTCGATCCGGCCGGCGCTCGATCGTCGTGCGATTGGAGGCACCCCGTGCCGCCCACACGTCATCCTCTGCCGGGATTCACCAGGAGCCGACATGCCCACGCTGCACGCTTACTTGTCGTTCAACGGCAATTGCGCCGACGCCATGCATTTCTATGAACAAGCGCTGGGCGCCAAGCTGCAGACGCTGATCCGCTACCGCGACGCCCCGCCCGACATGCCCGCGCCGCCGGGCCACGAAGACAAGGTCATGCACGCCTTGCTGGTGCACCCCGGCTTCCAGCTGATGGCCGGCGACGCCCCGCCGGGCATGCCTTATGCGCCGAGGTCTTCGGCATGGTCACCGACCGTCTCGGCACGCCCTGGATCATCAACGGCAAGCTGAAGCCGCTCAGCCCGTGACAGTCGGCGCGCGCCAACGACTTCGGCGGGCGAGGGGCGCGGTTCCAGACTGCAGGCCCCGAACGCCATGCGCGTTCGTAGAATATGCGAGCCCGCCGACCCATGCCGACACAGCGCCACCTAACTCGACGCGACCTGCTGCCCCTGCTGCCGACATGGCTCGCGGCAGCGGCGCTGGATAGTCGCGCCGGCATCGCCTCTCCCGCGGGCCCGGTGCTGCTGTCGCTGACCGGGGTGGTGCGGCAGCCGAATCGCGGTGCGGCGGCCGACTTCGATATGGCGATGCTCGAGCAGCTGCCGCAGCACCGCATGGCCACCTCCACGCCGTGGTTCCGCGGCGTGGCCGAGTTCACCGGCCCGCTGCTGATCGACCTCCTGGCGGCTGCCGGTGCCCAGGGCGAGAAGCTGCGCATGAGCGCGCTCAACGACTACCAGGTCGAGATCCCGGTCGACGATGCGCAGCGCTGGGAGGTGGTGGTCGCAAGGTTGCTGGACGGCAAGCCGATGCCGGTTCGCGCCAAGGGCCCGCTGTTCGTCATCTACCCCTTCGACCGCCACCCGGAGTTGCGCACGGCGGTCTACTACAGCCGCTGCATCTGGCAGCTGCGCCGGATCGACGTGTCGTGACGGCCAAGCCGGGCGAAGCAGGTCGTTCGCGGCGCTGGCTGTTCGCCGCCGCCGGGCTGATGCTGGCGACGGCGCTCGGCGGGCTGGTTTGGATGCAGGCGCGCCAGCTCCTGCTGCTCAACCAGGTCCACCAGTACCAGGACGACTACCTGCAGATCAGCCTCGGGCAGCTCGAGGCCGAGTACCTGCGCCTGCAACTGCAGTGGCTGGCCGCGCAGAACGAGCCCGAGATCGACCGCGAAGCGCTGCAGCTGCGCTACGAGATCTTCGTCAGCCGCATCGGCCTGATCGAGACCGAACGCGCGCAGCGGCAGCTGGGCCAGCACCCCGAATACGCGAAGTCGATCGCCCGCATGCATGCCTTCGTTGCCGCCGCCGACCGCATGCTCGGCGCCGGGCCGCGCGCGCCGCTCGATCGCGAGTCGTTGGCCGCGCTGAACGGCGAACTGGAGGGCCTGGCGCAGCCGATGAAGTCACTGGTGCTCGAAGGCTCGCACCGCATCGCCGCCATCGTCGCGCAGCGCCACCTGGCGTTGCGCGCCACCAGCGGTCACACGATCCAGATTGCCGCGTTGCTGGCGCTGGCGACCTTCGGCTTTGCCGTGCTGGGCCTGGCCCAGCTGCGACGCCTGGAATTGCGGCGCAGCGCGCTCGAGGCGATGACGGTGGATCTCGCCGCAGCTCGGCGCGACGCGGATGCCGCCAATCTCGCCAAGAGTGCGTTCCTCGCCAACATGAGCCACGAGCTGCGCACGCCGCTGCAAGGCGTGCTGGGCATGATCTCGCTGCTGGACGCCAGCCAGCTCGACGCCGAGCAGCGCGAGCGGTTGCGCATGGCGCGCGACTCGACGGACCACCTGCTGGCGATCCTCAACGACATCCTCGACCTGGCCAAGCTCGAAGGCGGCAAGCTGACGATCCATGCGCAGGCCGTCGACCTGCGCAAGCTGGTCGACGACGTGATGGCGTTGATGCGCGCGCAGGCCATCGCGAAGGGGCTGTCGCTGGCCGCCGAGTTCGCGCCCGAGGTTCCCGCCTGGGTGGCGTGCGACCCGACGCGGCTGCAGCAGATCCTGCTCAATCTGTGCAGCAACGCCGTCAAGTTCACGCGCAGCGGCGGCGTTCGGGTGCTCGCGCGACGTCAGGGCGATCGCTTGCGCGTGGCCGTCGAGGACAGCGGCGTCGGCATCGATGCGGCGACGTTGCCGCGCCTGTTCCAGCGCTTCGGCCGCGCCGACGACTCGCGCTCGCGCCGCTACGGCGGTGCCGGCCTCGGCCTGGAGATCTCGCGCCAGCTGTCGCGCCTGATGGGCGGCGACATCGAGGTCACGAGCCGCGTCGGCGTGGGCAGCACGTTCGTCGTCGACCTGCCGCTGGTCGAGGAGCCGGCCGCCACGCCCGCGGCGCGCGTGCCGGTGCCGGCGCGCGCCGGCGCCGCGGACACCGGCAAGCTCGTGCTGGTCGCCGACGACAACCAGGTGAACCGGCTCATCACCGGCGCGCTGCTCGAGCGCCTGGGCCATCGTGTCGTCGAGGCCGAGAACGGCGCGCAGGCACTGGCCGCCGTGCATGACCATCCGATCGACCTGGTGCTGATGGATCTGCACATGCCCGAGATGGACGGGCTCGACGCGACGCGGGCGATCCGCCGCCTCGAAGGCAGTGCCGGCCGCGTGCCGGTGATCGCGCTGACCGCCGACGCCTTCGCCGAGACGCGCAAGGAATGCGAAGCGGCCGGCCTCGACGGTTTCCTCGCCAAGCCGGTCGAGGTCGACATACTGGCGGGCATGCTTGACCGGCACCTCGGTCGCCGGCAGGCGGCCTGAATCGTTGCGCGGCGTTGGCTGAAGCCGATCGGCGGAGCCCGGCGCGGCTGGGTTATCCTGCCCCGCACATGCCCCCCGCCCTGTCGAGCGCGCGGTGGTCGGCCCACCCACCGGTGCTGCGCGCGCTGCTGTGGGCCGCCGCTGCGGGCTTCCTGTTCTCGCTGCTGAACGCGCTGGCGCGCCAGCTCACCTTGCACCTCGATCCGTTGCAGGCGCAGTTCCTGCGCTACCTGTTCGGCATCGTGGTGCTGTTGCCCTGGGTGCTGAAGCATGGCCCGGCGGCGTTCCGGCCCAAGCAGATCGGCGGCCAGTTCCTGCGCGGTGCGGTGCACACGCTGGGCCTGGTGTTGTGGTTCGTCGCGTTGCCGCACATTGCGCTGGCCGACACCACGGCGATCGGCTTCACCGGGCCGATCTTCATCATGATCGGCGCGTATCTCTTCCTGAACGAGCCGATGCGCTGGGAGCGCTGGGCCGCCACCGGCATCGGCTTTTTCGGCGTGCTGATCGTGCTGGCGCCCAAACTCGGCGGCGGCAGTGGTGCGTATCACCTGGTGATGCTCGCCTCGGCGCCGGTGTTCGCGGCCTCGTTCCTGATCACCAAGGCGCTGACGCGCTACGAGACACCGGGCGTCATCGTGCTGTGGCAAGCGCTCACGGTCACCGCGTTCAGCTTGCCGATGGCCCTCGTGGTGTGGCAGGCGCCGAGCGGTTGGGAGTGGGCCGGCTTTGCGCTCTCGGGTGTGCTCGGCAGCGCCGGGCACTACTGCCTGACACGATCGTTCAGCGTGGCCGACATTTCGTCCACCCAATCGTTGAAGTTCCTCGACTTGATCTGGGCCGCGCTGCTTGGCTGGTTCGTGTTCGCCGACGCGCCCACCGAGAGCACGCTGATCGGCGGCGCGGTGATCTGCGCGGCCACGCTGTGGGTGGCGCGGCGCGAGTCGCGCAGCGCGCCGCCGATCGCGCCATGAAGGCGCTGCTGCTCTGCCTGGTGATGCTGATGATGAACACCCTCCACGCCCAACCCGCGCAACAACTGCACCAGCTCTTCGCCGACGAGTGGGAGCGCGGTCTGCGCGACAGCCCCGAGTCGGCCACCTACTTCGGCGACCACCGCTTCGACGATCGCTGGACCGAGCTGAGCGCAGCGGCGATCGCCACGCGCGACGCCGCCGATCGCGCGGCGCTGGTGCGGTTGCTGGCCATCGAGCGCAGTTCGCTGGGTGCCGCCGACCAGCTGCACTACGACACCTTCCGCTGGCTGTTGCAAGCGCGCGTGGACCGCCAGCGTTTTCGCGAGCAGCTGATCCCTGTCACCCACCAGGGCGGGCCGCAGCAGGCCGACAACATCGCGCAGCTCATGCGCTTTCGCAACACGGCCGACCACCGCCGCTGGCTGGCGCGGATGGCTGCGCTGCCCGCGCGCATCGACGAGGCCATCGCACTGATGCGCGAGGGCCTGCGCGTGGGCCTCGTGCCGCCTCGTGTGCTGATCGAGCGCGTGCCGGCGCAGATCCGCCGCCAGCTCGCCGACGATGTCACGGCCAGCGGCTTCTACGCGCCGCTGCGCTCGTTCGCCTCGTCGGTGCCCGAAGCCGAACGCGTGGCATTGCAGTCCGAGGCGCAGACCCTCATCCGCGTGCAATTGCAGCCGGCGTACCGCAAGTTGCTCGCCTTCGTCGAGACCGAGTACCTGCCGCGCACCCGCGCCAGCGTCTCCGCGGCCGACCGCCCGGACCCTGCCGAAGGCCGCGCCTACTACGAATTCCTGGCCCGCGACTACACCACCACCGAGCAGACGGCCGAGCAGATCCACGCCACCGGGTTGCGTGAAGTGTCGCGGCTGCAAGCGGCGATGGAGCAGGCCAAGCGCGATGCCGGGTTCAGTGGAACCTTGACCGAGTTTTTCGCGTACCTGCGCAGCGACCCGAAGTTCTTCAAGAAGACGCCGGCCGAGCTGTTCGAGGCCTACCTCGCGATCAGCAAGCGCATCGACCCCGAGCTGGTGCGCGTCTTGCGTGTCATCCCGCGGCTGCCCTATGGCGTGCGGGCCATTCCCGACAACATCGCCCCCGACACCACCACCGCCTACTACCAGCCCGGCGCCACCGATGGCGGCTCCGAGGGCGCCACCGCCGGCGGCGGCGCGAGACCCGGCTGGTACTACGTCAACCTGCACAAACCCGAGGTGCGGCCGCTGTGGGAACTCGTGCCGCTGACGCTGCACGAGGCGGTGCCAGGCCACCACACACAGTTCGCTCGCGCCGCCGAACTGCCCGAGATGCCGGACTTCCGCAAGAACGCCTATTTCGTTGCCTACGGCGAGGGCTGGGCGCTGTACGCCGAGAAGCTGGGCTACGACATGGGCCTGTACGAAGACGTGTACGACCGCTTCGGCCAGCTCACCTACGAGATGTGGCGCGCCGTGCGGCTGGTGGTGGACACGGGGCTGCACGCCAAGGGCTGGAGCCGCCAGCAGGCGATCGACTTCTTCACGGCGCATGCGCCGAAGACCGAGCAAGACATCGTCAACGAGGTCGATCGTTATATCGGCACGCCCGGGCAGGCACTGGCCTACAAGATCGGCGAGTTGGTGATCTCGCAATTGCGCCGCGACGCCGAACAGGCGCTGGGCACGAAGTTCGACCTGCGTGATTTCAACGACGCCGTGCTCGCCACGGGCTCGGTACCGCTGGCGGCTTTGCAAACACGCATGGCGGCCTGGATCGCGCAGCGGAAATGACGGCCGACCAGCGCGTCGATTCACCGGCGGCCTGGTGGCGCTTGCTTGCCGCACTCGCGCTGATGACGATCGGGTCGAGTGCGATGTATGTGGTCTCGGTGGTGCTGCCCGCGGTGCAGGCCGAGTTCGGCGTGGCGCGCGCCGATGCCTCGCTGCCCTACACGGCGCTGATGATCGGCTTCGGCCTGGGCGGCATCGCGATGGGGCGGCTGTCGGACCGCTTCGGCGTGATGGTGCCGCTGTTGATCGGCTCGGCAGGGTTGGCGATTGGCTTCTTCGCCGCCAGCCGTGTGGGCAGCGTGTGGGGCTTCGTGCTGGTGCATGGCGTGCTGCTCGGGTTGCTTGGCTCGTCGGCCGTGTTCGCGCCGTTGGTGGCCGACACGGCGCTGTGGTTCGAGCGCCGGCGCGGCATCGCGGTGGCGATCTGCGCCAGCGGCAACTACCTGGCCGGTGCGCTGTGGCCGCCGATCGTGCAGCGCATGGTCGAGACCGACGGCTGGCGCCACGCGTACTTCGTGCTCGCCGTGGTCTGCGCGGTCACGCTGCCACTGTTGGCGCTGTGCATGAGGGCCAGGCCGCCGGTGGCCAGGTCGACCGCGGCAGCGCTGGCCGCAGGCGGCGGCACCGCGATGCCTTTCGGCCTGCCCCAGCCGGCGGCACTGGCGCTGCTGTGCGTGGCCGGCGTGGCCTGCTGCGTGGCGATGTCGATGCCGCAGGTGCACATCGTCGCCTACTGCGGCGACCTCGGCTTCGGCGCGGCGCGCGGCGCCGAGATGCTCTCGCTGATGCTCGCCTTCGGCATCGTCAGCCGGCTCATCTCGGGTGCCATCTGCGACCGCATCGGCGGCCTGCGCACGCTCCTGCTCGGCTCGTTCCTGCAAGGCGTGGCGCTGCTGCTCTTCATCCCTTTCGATTCGCTGAGCTCGCTGTACGTCATCGCAGCGCTGTTCGGCTTGTTCCAGGGCGGCATCGTGCCCAGCTACGCGATCATCGTGCGCGAGCATTTCCCGGCCGCCGTTGCCGGGGCGCGAACGGGCACGGTGCTGATGTGCACACTGCTCGGCATGGCGCTGGGCGGCTGGATGAGCGGCAAGGTGTTCGACATGACCGGCAGCTACACGGCGGCTTTCGTCAACGGCGTGGCCTGGAACATCGTCAACCTGGCCATCGCGGTGGCGCTGCTGCGGCGGGTGCGCCGGCATGGCCTTGCGGGCGCCACGGTGTGAGGCATCGCCGACAATCCCGCGATGCTCCAGCAACGTACCTTGAAGTCCATCACGCGCGCCGTCGGCATGGGCGTGCACAGCGGGCAGAAGGTCGAGCTGACGCTGCGCCCGGCGCCCGCCGACCAAGGCATCGTCTTCCGCCGTATCGACCTGCCGCAGCCGGTGGCGTTGCCGGTCACGGTGGATGCCGTCACCGACACGCGCATGGCCACCACCATCACGCCGCCGGGCAACCCGGGCGGGCCGAAGGTGCAGACCATCGAGCACCTGCTCTCGGCCTGCGCGGGCCTCGGCCTGGACAACCTGACTATCGACATCACCGCCGAAGAAGTGCCGATCCTCGACGGCTCGGCAGCGAGCTTCGTGTTCCTGCTGCACAGCGCCGGCATCGAGTTGCAAGCCGCGCCCAAGCGCTTCCTGCGCGTGAAGAAGATTGTGGAAGTTCGCGAAGGCGAGGGCGCCACGCTGAAATGGGCGCGCCTGGCGCCGCACCACGGCTACAAGCTCGCTTTCGAGATCGAGTTCAACCACCCGGCGCTGGACGCCACCGGCCAGCACGTGGTGTTCGACTTCAGCGCCGGCCAGTACCGGCGCGACATCGCGCGCGCCCGCACCTTCGGCTTTACCAAGGACGTGGAGATGATGCGCGCGCGGGGCCTGGGCCGCGGCGGCAGCATGGACAACGTGATCGTCGTCGACGAGCAGCGCGTGCTGAATGCCGGCGGCCTGCGCTACGACGACGAGTTCGTCAAGCACAAGATCCTCGATGCGATCGGCGACATGCATGTGCTGGGGCGTCCGCTGCTCGCCAGCTACACGGCGTTTCGCGGCGGGCATGCGTTGAACAACCGCCTGTTGCGCAAGCTGCTCGCCGATGCCGAAGCCTGGGAGATCGTGAGCTTCGATGACGAGCGCGACGCACCGCCGGGCTTCGCCGAAGCGCCACCGGCGTGGTGAGCGCCGGCCCCGCTGCTGCCCCCGCGCGATGATCTTCTTTCGCCTCGTCTTCGGGCTGCTGCTGGTGGCCGGCGTGCTGTGCTTCGCGGCCTACGTCGGCACCGGGCAGGCGGTGTGGCGCCAGCGCGGCATCGTCATCGTCAAGTGGACGCTGATCGCCGCCGCCGGCTTCTTCGCGGTGCTCATCCTGGAGCGGTTGGCAGTGATGTTGTAGGGCGATTCATCCATGAAAAAGCGCCACGCGGCGGCGGAATTTCATGGAAGCCCGGCTGAGGGCTACAACAGGTGCCGGCCCAGAAACGCCAGCGTCCTCGAGCGCGCCAGCAGCGCACTGCCCGCGTGGTACGAGGCCCGCTCCCAGCAGTTGAAGCCATGCGTGGCGCCGTCGTACACATGCACTTCGGCGGCCTTGCCGGCGAAGGCTTCGCGCACGCGCACCACGGCTTGCAGCGGGATGTGGTCGTCGCGCTCGGCGTAGTGGAACTGGATCGGCACCGTCACGCCGCTGGCCAGGTGCAGCTGCTCGTGGATGCCGCCGCCGTAGTAGCACACCGCCGCGTCGATCTCGGCCAGCGCAGCGGTCATGTACGCGAGGCGCCCGCCCATGCAATAGCCGATCGCGCCGACCTTCTCGCCTTCGGCCTGCGGCAGCCCGCG
The DNA here is from genome assembly GCA_031400795.1 of Rubrivivax sp. Lineage (GTDB taxonomy): Bacteria > Pseudomonadota > Gammaproteobacteria > Burkholderiales > Burkholderiaceae_C > Rubrivivax. The sequence continues at coordinate 12,284 of JANNQO010000186.1, forward strand.
CAGCGCTTCGACCGTGGCGCGCAGGTCGAGCATCACCTGCTCGGGCTTGAGGGCCGCGGCGAGCTGGATGCCGCGTTGCCGGTCCTCAGGCGTGTAGCCGAGCTCGATGCGCGGCGACTGGCGCCAGAAGATGTCGGGCGCGAGCACGACGAAGCCGTCCAGCGCGTACTGCTCGGCCAGCGCGCGGATGTGCTCGTTGACGCCGAAGATCTCCTGGTACAGCACCAGCGCGGGCCCGCGGCGCACCGGCCCGTGCGGGCCGCCGTGTCGATTCGGCGGCAACGCAAGGTAAGCCTCGAAACTGCCGCCGGTGGCGGGCACGCTGATCCACAAGGTGTCGATGGCGGTGGTCATGCGAATCGTCAGTTCAGTAGGCGCGGCCCTTACGGTACATCGCGTGCTGTTTGCGCTGCAATCCCGCGGCTGCGAGGGTGCTGCCCGCGTGGGCGTGAGAAATCGCCAGGCCCAGCGCATCGGCCGCGTCCTTGCCCGGCAGGCCGGGCAGCTTCAACAGCCGCCGCACCATCTCCTGCACCTGCGCCTTGTTCGCCAGGCCATGGCCGACGATGGCCTTCTTCATCTGCAGCGCGGTGTATTCGGCCACCGGCAAGCCCGAGGCGACGAGGGCTGCCAGCGCCGCGCCGCGCGCCTGTCCGAGCAGCAGCGTGCTCTGCGGGTTGACGTTGACGAACACGATCTCCACCGACGCGCAATCGGGCGCATAGGTCTGCACCACCTCGCGCACGCCGTCGAAGATGATCTTCAGGCGCAGCGGCAGGTCGCCACGCGGCACTTCGGTGGTGCTGATGGTGCCGCTGGCGATGTAGGCCAGGCGCGCGCCTTGCGACTCGATGACTCCGAAGCCGGTGCGTTGCAGACCCGGGTCGATGCCCAGGATCCTCATCACCCCCGCCATTGGAAGTACCAGCGCACCGAGTGGAAGAACACCGGCGCCGCGAAACACAGCGGTGCCACGCGATCGAGCAGCCCGACCGCGCCGGTGACCGAGCTGGCGTTGCCCCAGTAGCGCACGCCGGCATCCTTCTTCAGCGCTTTCATCACGAACTCGCCCAGCGTGCCGGCACCCGCGGCGATGAAAGCCATCGCGAGTGCCTGCGGGGCCTTGAACGGCGTGATCCAGTAGAGGGCCGCGCCGACGAATGCGGCGACGATGGCACCGGCCAGCCAGGCGCGCAGCGAAAACGAGCGGTCGATCTGCCGCGCCAGCGGGCGCCGGCGCAGCCAGCGGCTCATTGCTTCCTGCACGAGTTGCGCGGCGGCCGCCACCATCACCAGGAAGAAGACCAGGAACGCGCCGCGCCCTTCGTGGTTCTTGAATTCCAGCAGCAGCAACGCCGGTGCGTGCGAGAGGCCGTACACGCAGACCATGATGCCCCACTGGATCTTCGCGTTGCGCTCGAGAAAACGCTCCGGGTCGCCGGCCAGCGCGCTGAGCACGGGGATGGCCAGGAACACGTAGACCGGGATGAAGACCGTGAAGATGTCGAAGTGCTGCGTGCCGACGAACACGTACTGCAGCGGCAGCACGACGAAGAAGGCTGCGAGCAGGCTGCGGTGGTCGCTGCGCCGGGTGTGCGCCAGGGTGATGAACTCGCGCAGCGCAAGGAACGAGAAGATACCGAAGACGATCGTCGCGCCCAATGGCCCGCTCATCCACGACAGCCAGAACACCGTGGCACCAAGCCACACCGCACCCAGCTCGCGTTTGAGCTGTAGGTGGCGCTCGGAGCCTTCGGGATCGCCGCGCTTGATCGAGACCAACAGCGCGACCAGCGTGCCGATCACCAGCAACCCGAACAGCACCACGAAGAGCAGCGCGATCTGCTCGTTGGCGCTCCAGCTGCGCAGCGCGCTCATATCGACGCCGGTCTCGCGTCGAGCACCGCCTGCCGCGCGCGGTCGAGAAAGACCCGCTTGTCTTCGTCGGGCGCGAGTTGCATCGGCCTGCCGAAGGTGGCCGTGCACAGGATCGGCACCGGCACCACCTCGCCCTTGGGCATGACACGCTGCACGTTGTCGATCCACACCGGGATCAGCGCGACCTCGGGGAACTGTTCGGCCAGGTGGTACAGCCCGCTCTTGAAGGGCTGCGGCTCGCCTTTGTTGCTGCGTGTGCCTTCGGGGAAGATGACCAGCGAATCACCGTTGCGCAGCGCGTCTTGCAGCGGCTCGAGCGGATCCTGGTCGTCGGTGCGCGTTCGGCTCACGTACACCGCGTTGAACACTTCGCGCGTGATCCAGTGCTTGAAGGGCGTGGAGGTCCAGTAATCCTTGGCCGCGATCGGCCGTGTGCGCGCGCGCAGCTCCTGCGGCAGCGCGGCCCAGATCAGCACCCAGTCGAGGTGGCTCTGGTGGTTGGCGAAGTAGATGCGCTGCTCGGCCTTGGGCGGGCAGCCGCGCCAATGGCCTTGTGCGCCGGTGATGAGCCGGGCGACGAAGGCCAGCAACAGGCCCATTGCATCGGCGCGTGTCAAGCGCGCCGTTCCGAAGTCGCGCGTGTCATGAACCGCGCCGTCCGATCGTCGCGGATATCACAGCGCGGCGGTAACCACCATCTCCACCTTCCACTGTGGCTTGGCCAGCGCTGCCTGCACCGTGGCGCGCGGCGGTGTGTGGCCGGGCGCGACCCAGCTCTCCCACACCGCGTTCATCGCGGCGAAGTCGGCCAGGTCGGCGATGAAGATCTGGCACATCAGGATGCGGCTCTTGTCGCTGCCCGCGCGCGTCAAGAGCGCGTCGATGGCGGCGAGCACCTGGCGGGTCTGCCCGCTGATGTCCTGGTTCGCATCGCCTGCCACCTGGCCGGCGAGATAAGCGACGCCGTTGTGCACGGCCATTTCCGACAGACGGGAGCCGACGTCGAAGCGTTGCAGGGTCACTGCTGAAGCTTCGTGCTTGGCACTTCGGTGTTCGCTCGGCGGACGGCCCTGCGTGCTCATGAACGGTGTCCTTTCTTGTGACGAACCGGATGCGCCGCCGCGGCTTTGTGCCCGAGCCTGGTCTCGGTGCCCGCGAACAGCTTCTTGATGTTGCCTTCGTGCCGCCAGACGAGCAGCAGGCTCATCGCGGCGATGGCGAGGAAGGCCGGCTCGAAGCCCCAGATCAGCAATTGGTAGAACGGCGCGAAAGCCGCCGCGACGATCGAGGCCAGCGATGAATAGCGGAAGAACGCCGCAATGATCAACCACGACAGCAGCGTGGCCGCGCCCAGCCAGGGGTTCAGCGCGAGCAACACCCCGGCCGCAGTGGCCACGCCCTTGCCGCCCTGGAAGCGGAAGAACAGCGGCCACAGATGCCCGCAGAAAGCCGCCAGGCCGGTGAACGCCGCGACGCTCGGCGTCTGCTCGGCCAGCCCCAGACGCGGGCCGATTGCCAGCACCGCCAGCACCGGCAGATAGCCTTTGAGCGCATCGAGCGCCAGCGTGATGATCGCCGCGGCGCGGTTGCCTGAGCGCAGCACGTTGGTGGCGCCCGGGTTGCCCGAGCCATAACTGCGCGGGTCGGTCAGGCCCATCGCCCGGCTGACGATCACCGCGAACGACAAGGACCCGATCAGGTACCCGCCGAGCAAGGCCAGCGCGCTGAAAACAAGCGTCATGAGCGCGCAAGTGTAGGAATCAGGCCGCCACCCGCAGCCGCCAGCGCTCGACCGCCACCTGGATCGGGGGCAAGGCGGAAAAGGTTGAAACGCCGTCGATCGGCCGCCGATGCAGCACCGGCGCCGCGCCGCCCGCCCACAGTTCGGTGTCGGGCAGCAGCATCGCGCGCAGTTCGGCCAGGCCGGCCAGCGCGAGGTTGGGGTTCATCGCCGGCGTGACGCTCAGTGCGACGATGTCGGCCCGGTGCGCGGCGGCCGCCGCGGTGATGTCGCGCAGCGGTGTCTGCGTGCCCAGCGGCACACAAGCCGCGCCGTAGAGCGTGAATATCGCTTCGGCCATCAGCAGCCCCAGGCCATGGCTTTCGCCGGGCAAGGTGGTGAGCAGCACGCGCGGGCGGTCGGCCGGCGCGGCGCGCGGCACCGAGCGGATCGCTTCGCGCAGCACGAAGCCGACTTGGTCGGTGTAGAGGTGCTCTTCATGCACCTCGATCTCGCCTTGCATCCACGCATCGCCGACCAGCGTGGTGAGCGGCGCCAGGACCTCGATCACGAAGCCCGCCAGGCCGAGTTGCGCCTGCATGCGGCGCAACTGCGCGCGCAAGGCGTCGCTGTCGTGGGCTTTCAAGAGCGCCAGGCAGCGGCGCAGGCTCGGCTCGGCGGTGGCGCTGGCGTTGCCGGCCTTGGCCGTCACGCTGTCGTTGAGTCGCTCCAGCTCGGCTGGGGGGAGCGGCACCACATGTCCGGGGCGCATGCCGTTGTCCAAGAGCCGTTTCAAGAGGCGCAGCCGATCGACCTGTTCGACCGGGTAGCGCCGATCGCCGATGCTGCTGCGCTCGGGCCGCGGGAAGCCGTAGCGCCGCTCCCAGACGCGCAAGGTGTCCTTGGACAGTCCCGTGTCGCGCTCGACAGCGGCGATCGGCAGCAGTGCTGGAGCGCTTGCGGCGGGCAGGATCATCGGGCGGGCACAGGCACCATCGTGGCGCATTATCGTCAGATCGAAGGCCGGCGAACCGGCCCGGCGACGACCTGGCGGCGGTGTCGGCGGCGGGGCCGGGCAGCGCCGCTGCCGCGCCGGGTCAGCGCTTCTCACGGGCACGCTCGCGCGCGGCACGCGATCGCACTTTCCAGACCTGCTGCTGCGCCTTGCGCTGCAGCGCCGACATCGAGTCGCGCTGTGCCTCGCGCAACAGCTTGTGGAAGTTCTTCAGCCGCTCGCCGCCGACTTGTTCGCGCACCGCGCAGCCGGGTTCGTCGTGATGCCGGCAATCGCGGAAGCGGCACATCGTCGCGAGCCGCGCGATGTCGTCGAACACCGCTTGCACGTCGCCGGCCTCGCTGTCCAGGCGCAGGGTGCGCAGGCCAGGCGTGTCGATGATGCAGGCACCCGAGGGCGTGCGGTGCAGCGAACGCGCGGTGGTGGTGTGGCGACCCCGGCCGTCGCCGCGCCGGTTGCCGCCGATGGCTTGATCCTGCGTCGCGGTGAGCGTGTTGGTCAGCGTGCTCTTGCCGGTGCCGCTGGCGCCCAGCAGCACCAGCGTGTGGCCTTCGGCGAGCCATGGCGCGAGCTGCCGTGCGGCATCGTCGCTGAGCGCGTTCACCGTCACCACGGCGGCCCCCGGGGGCAGCAGCGCGGCCACTTCGCGTTCGCGAGCTTGCGGTTCGGCGGTATCGGCGCACAGGTCGGCCTTGGTCAGCACCACCACGGCATCGATGCCGGCCAAGCGCACCAGCGCCAGGTAACGTTCGAGGCGACGCAGGCTGTAGTCCTGGTCCAGCCCCATCACGAGCAGCGCGGTGTCGACGTTGGCGACGATCACCGTGCGCGTCACCTTGTCGCGGCCGTCGTGCAGCCGGCGCGCGATCTGGGTGATCGGCGGCAGCTGCTCGTGCACCCACCACTGGCGGTACTCGTTGCGCGTGGCCAGCACCCAGTCGCCGACGGCCAAGGCGTCGGCACGCGCGGCCAAGTCGGTGAGCAGCGCCGGCAACGCACGCGCCGCGAGTTCTTGCTCGCCGTCGTGCAGCGTCAGCGCGTCGCGCTGCACTTCGACCACGCGCAGCAGTTGCGCCGCGCCGGCCGTCGAAAGCTCAGGGTTGAAATGCCGGAGATGGTTGGCTGTGAGGCCGATGCCACGCAGCCGCTCGAAAGTCGATTCGTCGAACATGTCGGTATGACGTCCTGGTCGTGTTCGGGGTGCACGAGCACCCCGGTTCGCGCGCCGATCGGGCGGCGCGCGGTGGGTCTGACGACAAGGCTTGCGCGGCGCTGAACCGCGACGAGTTCGACTCGGGAGTCCCGAGGAGCGGGTTCTCGCTCGACTCAGGCAGCGGAAGCCGCTGTCGATGCAATGGGCGTGGTGTGGGCTGTACGCATGGCGGCCTCCGTGGTGCGGTTGAAGGAAGGTCGCGACTGTGCGCGATGCATCGAGGCGCGTCAATCCCCCCGAACGGCGCATTCGCTACGATCAGCGCATGGTCAAACTTCGTTGCGCGGCGCTGCTCCTGTTGGCGCTCCAGTGGTCCGCCGCACAAGCCGCCGAGCCGGTGGTGGTGGGCTCCAAGCGCTTCACCGAGTCGTACATCCTGGGCGAGATCGTTTGCCGCAGCTACATCGCTGCCGGCACGCCGTGCGAGCACAAGCAGGGGCTCGGAAACACCGGCATCCTGGAGCAGGCGTTGATGACGGGCGCCGTGCAGGTCTACCCCGAGTACACCGGCACCATCGTGCGCGAACTGCTGAAGAAGGATGGCAACCCGAGCCTCGATCAACTCAATCGTTGGCTCGCCGAGCGCGGCCTGAAGGCCTCTGCGCCGCTCGGCTTCAACAACACCTACGCGTTGGCGATGCGTGAAGAGCAGGCTGAAGCGCTGGGCGTGCAGCGCATCTCCGACCTGGCGCGCTTGTCCTCGGGCGCGCTCAAGATCGGCCTGTCGCACGAGTTCCTGGTGCGAGCCGACGGCTGGCCGGCGTTGCAACGCGCCTACGGCCTGGCCCTCGACGCCGGCTCGGGCATCGACCATGGCCTGGCCTATGAAGCGCTGAAAGGCGCCCAAGTGGACATGATCGACGTCTATTCCACCGACGCCAAGATCGGCCGCTACCGCCTGCGTGTGCTGCAGGACGATCGCGCCTTCTTTCCGAAGTACGACGCCGTGCTGCTGATGCGTGCGGGCGTCGACGAGCGGCCGCTGCAGGGCCTGGCCGGGCGCATCGACGAAGCGACGATGATCGCGCTGAACGCTGAGGTGGAACTCGACGGCAAGACCTTTGCCGAGGTGGCGCAGCGCTTCGTGCAGGGCGGCGCCGCGGTGCGCGGCAAACCGCGTGGCTTCGTCGATCGGCTGTTCGCGCCCGATCTGCTGCGCTTGACCGGACAGCACCTGCTGCTGGTGTTCGTCTCGCTGGCGCTGGCCGTGGTGGTGGCGGTGCCGCTGGGCGTGCTGGCCTGGCGTATGCCCGCGTTGGCGGCCTGGGTGCTCGGCACGGTGGGGGTGCTGCAGACGGTGCCCTCGCTGGCCTTGCTGGCGTTCCTGATCTCGATCGTCGGCGCGATCGGATTGGTACCGGCGCTGCTGGCCCTGTTCGTCTACGCGCTGCTGCCGATCGTGCGCAACACGCATGCCGGTCTGGTCGGCGTGCCGGCGGGCTTGACGATGGCGTCGCGGGCGCTGGGGCTGAATACCGCGCAGACCTTGCGCCTGGTGGAACTGCCGCTGGCCATGCCGACGATCTGGGCCGGCATCAAGACTGCGGCGGTGATCAACGTCGGCACCGCCACCGTGGCGGCCTTCATCGGCGCGGGCGGTTTCGGCGAGCGCATCGTTGCCGGTCTGGCCGTCAACGACAACACTGCGATGCTCGCTGGCGCGCTGCCCGCGGCGCTGCTGGCGTTGCTGGTGCAGTGGGGATTCGACGCGATCGAGCGGCGCTCGCGGCGCCCTGGCGCTTGAAGGCCCTGTTCAGGCCGCTGCCGCCGCGTCGATCGACGCACGCAGCGACGCGTAGTCGTGGTGCACCTTGAACTGCGGAAAACGCGCAACGATGCCCTCGGGCGGGTGAATGAAGAAGCCCGCATCCGCCGCGGCCAGCATGCCGGTGTCGTTGTACGAATCGCCGGCGGCGAAGACTTGGTAGTTCAGGCTCTTCAGCGCGTTCACCGCGGCGCGCTTCTGGTCGGGCTGGCGCAGCCGGTACTTGGCGACGAAGCCATCGGCGTCGGTCACCAGCCGGTGGCAGAAGAGCGTCGGACGGCCGAGCTGGCGCATCAGCGGGTCGGCGAACTCGTAGAAGGTGTCGGAGAGGATCACCACCTGGTAGCGCTCGCGCAGGCCGTCGAGGAAGTCACGCGCCCCGGGCAGCGGCGCCATGCCGGCAACCACGGCCTGGATGTCGGCAAGCTTCAAGCCCTTCTCGCGCAGCAGCGCCAGGCGCAAGCGCATCAGCTTGTCGTAGTCGGGCTCGTCGCGCGTGGTGCGGCGGAAGTCGGCGATACCGGTGCGTTCGGCGAAGGCGATCCAGATCTCGGGGATCAACACGCCTTCGAGATCGAGGCAGACGATGTGCATGGGCGGTCCGCGGCAGCGCGGGGGACGAAGTTCGGCATGCTATCCGCTCGCGCGCGCTGCCTTCCTGCCGGTGTCACGAGGCGCTCGCAGCGACCACCCAATGTTCGACGGGCGACTTGCCGGGCCGGTGCATGACCGCCGTGGCGTCCAACTTGTTTCCGCGCACGCTGCCTTGCCAGGTCAGACGCCCGAACTTGGGGCTTTCGGTCTGTGCCTCGAAGCGGATCGAGTCGCCCAGCAGGGTGGACTGATAGGGCGCGTCGCCATATCCATAACGATCGCAGGCCAACGAGCGGAAACGCCCGCCCTGGAAGACGATGGTCTCGGCGTCGCCGCGTGTCTTGCCGCGCTCGACGAAGAGGCCTTCGAAACGTCGACCGTCCAGCGCGCTGGAATCGGCGCGGGCGGTGGCTGCGCCGATCGCCAGCAGCACCAGCGTGCCACGGCGTGAAATGAGGCTTGACGAGATATTCATGATGCGCGCTCCTTGCTGCGGCGTGGTAAATGCCGTACTTTGTAGGCCCACGCCGCTGAGTTGCCGATACGCAGGCTTGCGTAGGCCGCGAGCCGGCGGCGGTGGTCCGACATGACCTGGACATGACCACGCTGGAAACCACGTCCGCCGATTGGCGTGCCGCGCTGCAGACCCTGCAGGACATCAGCGCGCGCGCCTCGGGTGCCGCGGCCTTTGCCGAGGCTGGTGTCGAATTGCTGCCGCGGCTGGTGCCCTCGGAGCTGACGACGATGTCGGTGTGCCGCCTTCGCGACGGTCGTCGCGAGGTGGTGAGCGCCCCGGGCTGCGCACTGGGCGCGGCGGAATGCGCCGCGTTCGACCGGCACTTCGATCAGCACCCGCTGGTGCGCTACCACGGCCATGACGGGGGTTGCAGCGTGCGCCGCATCAGCGATTCGGTGCCGTTCTCGCGTTTTCGCCACGGCGCGCTGTACAGCGACTACTACCGCCGCATCACGATCGATCATGCGCTGGCGCTGCCGATCCTGGTTGGCGACGGGCTGCTGGTGAGCTTCGTGCTCAACCGAGGTCGACACGATTTCAGCGACCGCGAGCGCGACTTGCTGGACGCGCTGCGCGCTCCTCTCGGCCGCGTCTACGACCTCACGCGCGCGCTGGACATGGCTCGGGCCGATGTGCACAGGCTCGCGGTCGACGCCGAACGCGAGGGCCTGGGCTGGCTGCGCTTGAGTCCGGAGCGCGAAGTGGTGGCCGGGTCGGCCGCATCGCTGGACTGGTTGTCTTCGTTCGCCGGTGCCCAGACGCTTGTCGGGCGGCTGCTGCCTGCGGTTGTCGACAACTGGCTGGCGGCCTGGACCGCCTGCCCGCCTGCAGCTGCCGATCGCCTCCTGCTCGAGTCGTCGGGCAATGGCCTGGCATTGCACGCGACGCACTTGCCGTACGGGGAGGGCGCGATCCACCTGCAGCTGACGCTGCGACATGCGCCGGCACCGGCCGATGGCGTTGCAGCCAGCCTGACGCTTCGCGAGACCGAAGTCATGCATTGGGTGGCAGCGGGCAAGACCGATCGCGACATCGCGGCCTTGCTGGCGTGCAGCCACCGCACCGTGCAGAAGCATCTGGAGCGGGTCTACGCCAAGCTCGGTGTCGAAACGCGCCCGGCCGCGGCGTTGCGCTGCATCGGCCCCCGGCGCTGAGCTCCGCGCACCGCAACCCAGCCACAGCAAGCTGCTGCGGCGCTTCAAGGTCGTGCTTCGTAGACGCGGTTGAACGGGGTCTGCGTCGCGCGGCGAAAGTGCGTGAAGCCACCTGTGCCGACGAGTTGCGCCAGGCGTGATTCGGCGGCCTGCGCGCCCAGGCAGGCGCCGAATTCCTGGGCCCGCGAAGCCGGCGTGCAGATGAAGGTCGAGACCGAATAGAAGATGCGCCCGATGGGGTTGAGGTTGTCCTCCAGGCGTTCGTTGGCGTAGGGCTCGACGATCATCCAGACGCCGTCGCCGGCCAACTGCCCGCGCACCCGTGCCGCGGCGCCGGCGGGGTCGCCCATGTCGTGCAGGCAATCGAACATCGTCACCAGCGCGTACGGGCCGCCGCCGAAATCCTTCGCGGTGGCCAGTTCGAAGCGCACCCGGTCGGCCAGGCCCTCACGCACTGCCGCCGCCTGTGCATGCTCGATCGACGGCGCGTGGAAGTCAAAACCGGTGAAACGCGAACGCGGATAGGCGCGCGCCATCAACAAGGTCGACGCGCCATGACCGCAGCCGACGTCGGCCACGTCGGCCCCCTGTTCGAGCCGGGCCTGCAAGCCTTCGATGGCCGGAATCCATTCGGCCACCAGGTGGCTGGCGTAGCCGGGGCGGAAGAAGCGCTCGGTGCCGTGGAACAGCGCCGTGTCGTGCTCGTGCCAGCCCAGGCCGAGCCCGGTCTGCATGGCCTTGGCGATCTTCGGAATGGCCTTGAACTGCGCCGTCGCGATCTGGAAGGCGCCCGGGATGAACGCCGGGCTGCCTTCCTGGGCCAGTGCGAGCGACTGCTCCTCGTTCAATCCGAAACGCTGCGTCGCGGCGTCGTAGTCGACGTAGCCGCTGGCCGCTTGTGCGCTGAGCCATTCGAGCAGGTAGCGCGGATCGCACTCGGTCCGCGCGGCCAGTTCTTCGACGCCGCAGGGGCCTTCGTCGAGCGCCTTGTACAAGCCGAGCTGGTCGCCCACTACCACCGTGGCGGCATGCATCACCGCCCCGAGGTCGCCGACGAATCGGGCCATGAAGGCATTCAGTCGATCGCTGTCGATGGTCATCGCGGTGCTCCCGGTGCAGATGCAGTCCGAGTGATGGTGCGATCACGTGCCGGGCGGGCCCATACGCAGCCTTGCGTAGCGCGGTGGAGCCGACCTCATGGGCTGCCCCACAACTGCACCAGCCGTGCATCGCGGCCGCAGCTCTGCCGGTAGAGGTTGTAGCGCACCGGGTTCTTCTTGTAGTAGTCCTGGTGGTAGCCCTCGGCGGCGTAGAAGGCGCCGGCGCGTTCGATCGTGGTGACGATCGGCTCCTTGAAAGGCTTGCTCTTCTCCAGCGCGGCCAGCGAGGCTTTCGCGGCAGCGAGCTGGCCTTCGTCGTGGGCGTAGATGGCGGTGCGATAGGGCGAGCCGGCGTCGCAGAACTGGCGGTCCTTCGTGGTCGGGTCGATGCTGCGCCAGAACTTGGCGAGCAGCTGTTCGTAGCTCACCTTCTGCGGATCGAAGGCGATTTCCACCACTTCGGCGTGGCCGGTGCTCTTGCTCGATACCTGTTCGTAGCTCGGGTTGGCGGTGCGCCCACCGGTGTAGCCCGACGTGGTGGAGAGCACGCCGGGCACTTTGTCGAAATCGGCCTCCACGCACCAGAAACAGCCGCCGGCGAAGGTGGCCTTGGCGGTGGTCTGTGCGAACGCGAACGGTGCGGCCAGCAATGCCGCGGCAACGAGCCAGGTCTTGGTCATGGTCACCCTCACGCGGCCGCCGGCACGAAGCGCAGCGCCACGCCGTTGTTGCAGTAGCGCTTGCCGCTGGGGCGCGGGCCGTCGTCGAAGACATGCCCCTGGTGGCCTTCGCAACGCGCGCAGTGGTACTCGGTGCGCGGCAGGATGAGCTTGAAGTCGCGGCTCGTGCCCAGCGCGCCGGGCAGGCCTTCGAAAAAGCTCGGCCAGCCGGTGCCGCTGTCGTACTTGGCGCTGGAGGCGAACAGCGGCAGGTCGCAGCCGGCGCAGTGGTAGCGGCCGGCGCGTTTCTCGCGGTTCAGCTCGCTGGTGCCGGCGCGTTCGGTGCCATGCTGGCGCAGCACATCGAATTGCGCCGGGGTCAGGCGCTTGCGCCATTCGGCGTCGCTGAGCGTGAGTTTTTCGATCGCCGGCGTGGCCGACCGGCCGGCCGCGGGGGCCAGGCCGATCAGCGAGAGCAGGTTGAGCAGTTGACGGCGGGTCATGGTGGGCTCGTAGAGGTTGCAATGCTCGCTCAGTCGCGGCTGCGGGCGCGATCTTTCAGCGCTGCCGCCCAGGACCTCAGGGCAGCTTGTCCAACTGGGCGAGCAGCTTGTCGCGAACGCCGGCCGGCACCGCGTCGGCCAGTGCGGCGCAGAAGGGGCCGCGCTCGGGCGACTTCTCGGCTGCTTTCTTCACCACCACGCTGGCGATCGGCCCCAGGTGCACGGCCAGCAGCTTGCGCGCGCCGTCCAGCATGGCAGCGCTCAAGGGCGCGCGAGAGGCCGTTGCGCCGGAGCCGGCCGATCGTGTCGCGCTGGCCAGGCCGGTCGCGCCACCGACCTTCGTCGTCGCCCTTGTTCCCGAGGACTGGCCGAGAAACTCGGCCCGCGCGTTCGGGTTGGTGACATGCGGGGCGAGTTGCGCGTACAGCGACGGCAGGTCGTGGCAGTCGCGCGCCGCGCGGCGCACCAGCACGGTGGCCATCGGGCCCAGGTACTTGGCCAGCGAATGTTCGACGCTGGCGAGCTGGCTACGCTCCCAATGCGTGGGGTCACTGCTGCTTTGCGAGCCCTGCGAGCCATGCGCCAGCGATGCCGCCCCGGGCAGCGGCCCGGCGCCCGGGCGGGGCGCCGAGGGCACGCGCGAGCGCATCACCGTCTGCTCCCAGGAATGGGCCACGATCGGCTCGCCCACGCCGCGCTGGATGGCGGCTTTGAAATCCTCGGCAGTGGTGTAGCGGCGCGCGGGTTCCTTGGCCAGCGCAGTGGCGATCACGGCGTCGTAGAACATCGGCCGCTTGGCGCCTTCCGCCTGCGAAGGCAGCGGCGGCGCTTCGTGCACCACCTTGTACATCAGCGCCTCGGTGCTGCCGGAAAACGGCGGCTGCCCGACCAGCAGCGTGTACAGCAGCACGCCGGCGCTGTAGAGGTCCACGCGCCGGTCGATGGCGTCGCCGCGGAACTGCTCGGGCGCCATGTAGGCCGGCGTGCCGATCAGCGTGTGCATCTGCGTCAGGCCCGAGTTCTCGATGCGCGCCACGCCGAAATCGGCGATCTTCAAGCGGCCGTTGCTGCCCAGGATGACGTTGGCCGGCTTGATGTCGCGGTGCCACACGCCTTGTTCGTGCGCGTGGTGCAGGGCCTCCAGCACCTGGGTCATCAGCCCCGGGATGTCCTCGTCGGTAAAGCGCACCTTGTGCGCGAGGTAGTGCGCCAGGCTGTGGCCTTCGACGAACTCCATCGCGATGTAGGCCACGTCCTCCTGCGTGCCGAAGTCATAGACCTGCACGATGCCGGGGTGCGAGAGCCGCCCGCCGGCCTGCGCCTCGTTGCGAAAACGCGCCGCGATGCCGGCGCCACCGGCCTCGTCGCCGGCCAGCGCCTGGCGGATCGTCTTCAGCGCGACGACACGGCGGATGTCCGGGTCGAAACCCTTGTAGACCACGCCCATGGCCCCTTCACCGAGCACCTCGGTAACCTGGTATTTGCCCAGTCGGGTCGGGTGTTCCACAGTGTCGGTGCCGGTGCCGGTTTCAGTTGTCCAGCATCTTCATTGCCGCGACCACGCTGGCGCGCATGCGGCCGAAGGATTGCGCGAGCACGCTGATCTCGTCCTTGCCGCGGATGTCGAACTCGGGCGCTTCCATGTCGCCCTGGCTGACGCGGTCGGCGAGTTCGGAGAGTTTGGTCACCGGGCGCACGACGACGAACCAGATCATCGCGTTGAGCACCGCGCCGACAACGGCGAACACGCCCAGCAGCGAGCCGATGAAGACCGTGAACGACTGGTCGGCGCGCTTCAGCGGCACCTCCAGCGGCACCGAGACGATCTGCGCACCGATGACCTCGTTCATCTGCCAGCCGAAGCCGTTCGCGCTGCCGTAGCGGTCGACCATGGTCTTGGGTGCGGCTTCCACGCTGCTGTGGCACACCAGGCAGGCGGCGTTGGTGATCTTCAGCGGCCGCGCCACGTACAGCGACGGGCCGGTGGGGGTGTCGCGCCGGCCGACGAATTCCTTCAACTCGCCGTTGCCGCGGAACTGGTTCACCACGTCCACCTCCCAGCCCACGGCGCGGTCGCGCGGGTTGGTCGGGTTCAGCGTGGCTTCCTTGTAGAAGTAGTCCGGGTAGCGTGCCTTCAGCGCACCGAGCACTTCCACCGCCGAGTAGCTGGGGATCGACTGCGGAAGGAATTCGTACTTCATCTGCGTCTCGAGCAGCTTGGTGATCTGCCCGGTGGTGTAGCCGCGCACGGCCAGCGCCTTGTCGATGAGCAGCCGCGCTTTGTCCAGCGCTTCCTCCTGCGCCTGCTGGCGCAACAGCGAGTTGGTGATGTAGCCGCTGACCGCGATGCCCAGCGCCATCACGAGCAGGTACAGCAGGTTGAACTTGAAGAGAAGTTTCATCGGCGGGCTCCGAGGCTCAGGGGGTGGGGCGTGAGGTGGATTCGGGACTCGGCGCGGGAATCCGCGGCGCTTCGACCTTCGGCGGCAGCACGAGGAAGCCCCATTCGCGGTGGTCGTTGATGTGGGTGATCAGCGCCGAGCGCAGGCCGGGGTCCTTCGACCAGGCAGTGAACTGCGTCACAAGCAAGCGCCGAACCGGGGTCTCGGCGTAAAGCCAGTCACGCAATTCGGCATAGCCCGGCAGCGGCAGCGCGCGCGGCGTCACGTTGCGCGCCAGCATCACCTCGCGGCGCAAGGGCAGGGTGTCGCGGTAAGCGCGCGGCAGCTGGCTCAGCCAGTCGGCCGGTGGGCGCGGCTGGATCACGCCGCTGGCGCTGCCGCTGCGGCTCCAGAACTGGCCAGCGGGCAGGTTGATCGGGCCTTTGGCGGTGCGCTCGTACAACGTCATGCTGCCGGCTTCGGCGAACAGCGCCGAGCGCTCCGGCGCGGCCTGCAGCACCGCCACGCCGCTGAACGGCGGCATCTCCAGGCCCGGGCTGAGCAGCGCGGGCGCCGTGGTGTTGGCGCGCGCGCTGACCTTGGCCACGCCCCGCAGCAGGTAGACGCCGGGCGCTTTCGGGGCCCGTTCGCTCAGGCGTTCGGCCAGCACCAGGGCCTGTGTGGCGGGGCCCAGGTCGACCGCGCTGCCGTCGGGCCACTCGATGCGCAGCAGCCTGGCGCCGGCGTCGGTGGCGACGATCGATGCGGCGGGCAGCTTCAGGCCTTCGATCGCGGCCCAGCTGCCTTTGGCATGCACCACCTTGGCATCGCCGTCGAGGATGGTCAGCATCGCCTGCGCAGCCACCAGGCCGGGCAGGGCGCCGAGCAGGCCGAACAGGGGTCGAAGCAAGGACAACAACATCGCGGCAGTTCAGGGGGCTTCGGGCAGCGCGCCCAGGGCTCAAGACATAGGGATTGTTACCGACGCGGGGTCGCATCGCGATGCCGCTGCCTGTGCCATTTTCCCGCTCGGGTCTAATCGGCAGATACCGAGGCAGACTCATGAGCCAGATCGAACAACTCCGGGCTATCGACGCCCCGCGCTGCGACCGCACCGTGGCCTGGGCGGCGCTGGCAGGCCACTTCGAGGCCCATGGCCGAAGCTTCGATCTGCGCGAGGCCTTCGACCAGGATGCCGGCCGCTTCGGGGCGTTTTCGATCGAAGCGCCGGAGGTCTTCGCCGACCTGTCGAAGAATCTCGTCGATACGGCCACGCGCCGCTTTCTGCTCGATCTGGCCGGCGAATGCCGGCTGGCCGAACGGCGCGACGCGCTGCTGGCCGGCGCTCCGATCAACATCACCGAGGACCGTGCGGTGTTGCACACGGCACTGCGCGCACCGAAGGGGGCGCCGCCGCTGAACGGATCGGTCGGCGCCGCGCCGTTCAGCGACGAGGTGCACAGCGTGCTCGATCCGATGCTGGCTTTTGCCGAGACCGTGCGCGCAGACGACTCCATCACCGACATTGTGAACATCGGCATCGGCGGCAGCGACCTCGGGCCGCAGATGGCGGTGCGTGCGCTTCAGGCCAGCTGCGCGCGGCACCTGAGGATGCATTTCGTCAGCAACGTCGACGGCCACGACCTGGTGCCGGTGCTCGAGCGCCTGGATCCACGCCACACACTGTTCATCATCGCCAGCAAGACCTTCACGACGCAGGAGACGATGGCCAATGCGGCGCTGGCGCGGCAATGGTTCATCGACCACGGCGGCAGCGACATCGCGCGCCACTTCGCCGCCACCACCACCAACGTGGCCGCCGCCGCGCAATTCGGCATCACCACCACCTTCGGTTTCTGGGATTGGGTGGGCGGGCGCTATTCGCTGTGGAGCGCCATCGGGCTGCCGGTGGCGATCGCGATCGGGGCGCAGCATTTCCGCGAGCTCCTCGCCGGCGCGCATGCGATGGACCGCCATTTCGCCACCGCGCCCGCGGCGCAGAACCTGCCGTTGACGCTGGGCCTGCTCGATGTCTGGTACCGCAACTTCCACGGCTTCACGAGCCGCAGCATCGCGCCTTATCACCATGGCCTGGCGCGGCTGCCGGCGTATTTGCAACAGCTGGAGATGGAATCCAACGGCAAGCGTGTCGATCTCGCCGGCCAGGCCGTGCCATTCGGCACCAGCCCGGTGGTGTGGGGCGAGCCGGGCACCAACGGCCAGCACGCCTACTTCCAGATGCTGCATCAGGGCAGCGACGTGATCCCGGTGGAGTTCATCGCGGTGCGTGAACCGGCCCACGGCGAGCGCGAGCTGCACCGACTGTTGCTCGCCAACTGCCTGGCGCAAAGCCAGGCGCTGATGCTGGGCAAGACGGCGGAACAAGCGCGCGGCGAGACGGCACCCACCGCCGGCGCGGGATTCGACCGCGACGCGCTGGCCATGCACCGCAGCTTTCCCGGCAACCGGCCGAGCACGACGCTGGTGCTGGACCGGCTCACGCCGCGCTCGCTGGGCGCCTTGATCGCGATGTACGAGCACCGTGTCTTCACCAGCGGTGCGCTGTGGGGCATCAACAGCTTCGACCAATGGGGCGTGGAGCTGGGCAAGGCGTTGGCCGGCGCGCTGCTGCCGCGTCTGACTTCGCGCGATACGAGCGGGCTCGATGCGTCGACGGCCGGGTTGCTGAAGCGCCTCACCGCATGAAGATCGTCTTCGACTTCGCCGGCGTGGTCTTCCGCTGGCAACCGCTGGCCACGCTGCGCGAGGTGATTCCACAGCACGCGCACGACGACGCCAGTGCCGAACATTGGGGCCGGCAGATCTTCACCGGCTGGGGCAGCGACTGGGGCGAGTTCGACCGCGGCCGGCTCGGCGCCGAGCCGCTGGTGCGGCGCACCGCGGCGCGCATCGGCCTGTCCGAGACCGACGTGCGCGCCGTGGTGCAGGCGATTCCGCGCGCGCTGAAGCCCGACGCGGGCACCGTCGAGTTGATCGAAGCCTTGCGCGGCGCCGGCCACGAGCTGTTCTTCCTGTCGAACATGCCGGCGCCCTATGCGCGGCATCTGGAGGCCGAGCACCCGATCGGCGAGTGGTTCAGCGCCGGCGTGTTTTCGGCCGATGTGCACGCCATCAAGCCTGAGCCGGCGATCTTCGCCATCGCTGCGCAGCGCTTCGGCGCGCGCGGCGACGAGTTGCTGTTCTTCGACGACGTGCCCAACAACGTGCGCGCGGCGCAAGCGGCCGGTTGGCAGGCCGCGCATTACTTCGACGCGGTGCAGGCGCGTGCGGCGCTGGTGGCACGAGGCATGCTCAGCTGAATATCGACTCCATCCAGCGCCGCCACGGCCCCCAGTCGCCGATCGTGAGGCTCGTGGCCTGCATGGCCAGCATCAGCAGCGCGAAGGCCGGGAAGATCCAGCGTGCGCGCAACGAGCGCCGCTCGGCGATGATCACGGCGAGCAGCACCGCGTCGGCGATCAGCATCGAGCCGTAGTCCGCCACAGTCGACCCGGGCGGTGCGAGGTGCGAGAAGACCCGCGCGAACACCGGGTCGATGAAGGTGATGCCGCCGGCCACCATCCAGCGCGCGTGCAACGCCGCGTCGCGGCGCTGCGCCAAGGCCATCGCGACGCAGCCACCGAACAGCAGCGCAGTAGCGATTTGCAGGAAGAACAGGCTGTAGCGAAAGGCTTCGATGGGTGCGCCGGCGGCCGGGCGCGTCATCACCACCGCCAACGCCAGGCTCGAGGCCACGATCGCCGGCGCGAGCAGCCACGCGCTGCGGCCGAGTTGGCGGTGCCGATCGCGCTGGCCCAGCCGCAGCAGCAGCGGCTGCACGATCAGCAGCACGCACCACATCGCCATCAGCAGCGCGTGAACGTGCGCCAGCGCCGGCAGCGCGAGGGTGCCGAGTTGCGCCAGGTAATGCTTCCAGAAGCCCGCCAATGCGGACAGGCCGAGCAGGGCGAAAGCGAGCGGCGTGAGGCGGGTGTGCTGGAGCATGGGCGTCGTGGTTCGGCCGGTGTGGACGGACTACGCAGCAAGCGCCCGTCTGGATCGAGCCGCTCAGGGCCTCAAGATCGTTGCGATTGCAGCCCCGCCAGCGCCGCACGCGCTGCGCTGAAGCCCTGCTCGACGATGCGCTCTTTCCAGGCGTCGCTGTCGGTATAGAACGCGTCGCGCATGCGTTTCTTGATGGCCGCGGCTTGCGCCGCGCCGCTTTCAGGATGCGCGTACAGCCAATGGTCGCCGCGAAGCGCGCCGATCACCTCGGCCACCGGCTCGGTGCCGTATTCGAGCGCGATGCCGGTGTACTCGGCCTGCGCGCATTCTTCGAGGAGCACGTTCCACATCAGGCCCGAGAGCAGCGCCGAGCTGCTGCTGCCGTCGTAGATCGAGGTCACTTCGGGGCCCCACCAGCGCCGCGCGCGTGCGACCGCTGCCGCATCGTCAGCGCCGGCCCAGATCAGCTCGCCATGGCCGTTCGGGCCGAGGCCCGTGTGCAGGTCGATCCAGGCCAGCCGGCCGCAGACGCGCGCATGCTGGCGTAGCACGCGGCGCAGCGTCAGGTGACTCCACGTCGGCCCATTGCCGCCGTAGAAGAGGCCGCGGTCGTGGCGGTACTGGCCGGCCGAGATCGCCGCTTGCAAGCCGCGCTCACCATGCTGCGCAGCATAGGCGGCCAGGCCGGCCTCGACCTCGGTGCCGGGCGGCCAGTGTTCGGGCACCAGCCATTGGGCGATCTGCTCGTAGCCTTCGTTGACCGGCAAGGGCTGCGCGAAGTCGTGGAAGTTGCGGTTCAGGTCCACGCCCTCGTTGGTGACACGCCGGCCGAACGAAAAGCCATGCGGGTTCAGCGCATGCACGTACAGCACGGCTACGCCGGCCGCCTGCGCCGCGGCGCGCCAGGCAGCATCGGCCAGCAGCGCGTTCTGCACGCCCGAGCCGCAATGGCCCTCCACGCCATGGCAGGCGCTGGTGATGAGCAGCAGCGCGTTTGCGTCGGCGGCGCCGACGCGCGCCACGTCCATCGCCAGCGTCTCGCCGTCGCGGCCGAGCATCGGGTGCGTGTGCGACTGAACCGTCAGACCAGCGGCGGCGGCAGCGGCCAGGAACTTCGACCGTGCTTCGGCGTAGCTTTGCGAGAAGAACGCGGCGGCGTGGCTCATCGCGGCGTGTTCAACCATTTTTCGCCCAGCCGCACCCAGGCCGTGGCGCCGAGCGGGATCAGCTCGTCGTTGAAGTCGTAGCTCGGGTTGTGCAGCATGCACGGCCCCATGCCATGGCCGCCTTCGCGGTGCTCGCCGTCGCCATTGCCGATCAGGAAATAACAACCGGGCTTTTCGAGCAGGTAGAAGCTGAAATCCTCGGCGCCCATCGTCGGCTCGAAATCGAGCACGTTCTCGGCCCCGACCACCTCAGCCAGCAGCGAGCGCACGAACCCGGTTTCCGGGCCGTGGTTCACGGTGGGCGGGTAGACGCGCTGGAAATCGAACTCGCAACTCGCTTCGAAAGCCGCGCAGGTGGCTTCGGCGATGGTCTTCATGCGCCGCTCGACCAGATCGAGCACCTCGGTGGTGAAGGTGCGCACCGTGCCCTTGATCTCCACGCTGTCGGGGATCACGTTCATCGCCTCGCCGCCGTGGATCATCGTCACCGAGATCACCGCGGTGTCGATCGGCCGCTTGTTGCGCGTGACGATGGTCTGGAAGGCCTGCACCATCTGGCACGCCACCGGCATCGGGTCGATGCCGTTGTGCGGCATCGCGGCATGCGCGCCCTTGCCGTGGATGACGATCGAGAAGACGTTCGAACTCGCGAACACCGGCCCCGAGCGCAGCGCGAACTGCCCGGCCTTCATGCCCGGCCAGTTGTGCGCGCCGAAGATCGCCTCCATCGGGAACTTCTCGAACAAGCCGTCGCGCATCATCTCGCGCGCGCCGCCGCCGCCTTCTTCGGCGGGCTGGAAGACGAGGTAGATCGTGCCGTCGAAGTTGCGCTGCTTCGACAGATGCTTGGCCGCCGCGAGCAGCATCGCGGTGTGGCCGTCGTGGCCGCAGGCGTGCATCTTGCCGGGGTGCCGGCTGGCGTGCGCGAAACGGTTGTGCTCGGTCATCGGCAGCGCGTCGATGTCGGCGCGCAGGCCCACCGCGCGGCTCGAACTGCCGTTCTTCACGATGCCCACCACGCCGGTCTTGCCCAGGCCGCGGTGCACGGGAATGCCCCATTCGCCGAGCGCCTGCGCGATCTTGTCGGCGGTGCGCACCTCCTCGAAACACAGTTCGGGGTGGGCATGGATGTCGCGGCGCATCGCGCTGATCGCCGCGGCATCGGCGAGGATGGATTCGATCATCTTCATCGGGATCTCCGGCCGGCTGATTGAACGGGCATGTTAAGCCGGCATAGGGCGAGGCGGATTCAGCGCAAGACCTTGCCATCCGCGCTCAGCACCGACAACTCGACGAACGACGATGCCACGTGGCGCTGCGGCCCGAAGTCGACGTTGAAGCCGCCGAAGCTGCTGTTGCGGATCGATTCCAGCGCCGACACCAGCGCCTCGCGCGACGGATTGCGCGGCGCGCGCCTCAGCCCTTCGGCCAGCACCTTGGCGGCGACGAAGCCTTCCATGCTCGAGTAGTTGGGCTTCACCTCGTCGCCGGCCTTGCGCACGGCGTCCAGGTACTCGCGCGCAATGCCGGTGGTGGTCGAGAAGGGGTAGGGCATGACCTGGCTGACCATCACGCCGCGCGCCTCGCGCCCGAGTTCGTCGGCCAGCGCCTGCGTGCCGACGAACGAGACGTTGATGAACATCGCCCCATAGCCCGCTTTGCGCGCGGCGCGGATGAAGGCCGCGCAGCTCTTGTAGGCGCTGATCTGCACCACCGCCTCGGGCATCTTCGGCGCGATTTCGGCCACCGCCTTGGCCACGTCGACCGAATTGCGCTCCACCGTGCCCAGCGCCACGGGCTCGAGTTGCCGGGCCGCCAGCGCGCGCTTCATGCCGGTCAGGCCGGCCTGGCCGTAGGAGTCGTTTTGGTAGAACACCGCGATGCGCTTCAAGCCCAGGTTCGTGAGGTGGCGAACGATCAGCGCCGTTTCGTCGTAGTACGAAGCGCGCACGTGAAAGACCCAGCGGCTGAACGGATCGCGCAAGGCTTCGGCGCCGGTGAAGGGGCCGAAGAAAGGAATCCTCGCTTCGTTGACCAACGGCAGCGCGGCCAGGCAGGTGGGCGTGCCGACGTAGCCGAAGAGCGCGAAGGTATCGCCCTGGATCAGTTTCTCGGTGTTCGCTTTGCAGCGGTCGGGCTCGTAGCCGTCGTCCATCGTGCGCAGATCGATGGTCTGGCCGTTGATGCCGCCGGCGCCGTTCACGGCGTCGAAGAAGACCTTCGCGCCGCGGTGCATCTGGATGCCCAGCTGGGCGGCCGGGCCGGTGAACGCGGCCGACTGGCCGAGCACGATCGTGTTGCGCTGGGCCAGCGCCGGCAGGCCGAGTGTGGTGGCGGCGCCGGCCAGATGGCGCAGCGCATGTCGTCTCGAAAGTGGGGTCATGCTGATGGTCATGAACAACTGACGAACATCGATGTCCCCTGTGCGATAGTGACGCGATGGACTCTGCCACCTCAGACCGCATCGTAAAGGGCGCCTGCCCCCACGATTGCCCCGACACCTGCGCGCTTCGTGTGACTGTGCGCGATGGCGTGGCGATCAAGGTTCAGGGTGATCCCGAACATCCACCGACGCAGGGCGTGCTGTGCGCCAAGGTCTCGCGCTACACCGAGCGCACCTACCACCCCGAGCGTGTGCTGCGCCCGCTGAAGCGAGTCGGGCCCAAGGGCCGCGGCGAATTCGTGCCGGTGGGCTGGGACGAAGCTCTGGCCGACATTGCCGCGCGGTTGAAAGCTGTTGCGGCACGCGACGCTCAGGCGATCCTGCCCTACAGCTACGCCGGCACGATGGGCCTGGTGCAGGGCGAGGGCATGGCGGCGCGCTTCTTCCACAAGCTCGGCGCTTCGCTGCTCGACCGCACCATCTGCTCCAGCGCCGGCGGCGACGCGCTCGCCGCCACCTACGGCGGCAAGATCGGCATGCACACGGAGTTTTTCGCCGAGAGCCGGCTGATCCTGATCTGGGGCAGCAACTCGATCACCTCGAACCTGCACTTCTGGTCGCTCGCACAGCAGGCCAAGCGCGCCGGCGCCAGGCTGATCTGCATCGACCCGCGCCGCACCGAGACGGCGGACAAGTGCCACCAGCACATCGCGCTGCTGCCCGGTACCGACGGGGCGCTCGCGCTGGCCATGATCCACGAGCTGGACCGGCAAGGCCTGCTCGACGAGGACTACATCGCGCGCTATGTCGATGGTTGGCCGGCGCTGCGCGAACGCGCCGCGGCCTGGAGCCCGGAACGTGCCGCGGCGGTGTGCGGCATCGATGCCGGGGTGGTGCGCGAGCTGGCACGCGACTACGGCACGACCCGACCCGCGGCGATCCGCCTGAACTACGGCATGCAGCGGGTGCGCGGTGCCGGCAACGCCGTGCGGCTGATCGCGCTGCTGCCTTGTTTGACCGGCGCCTGGCGGCATCGCGCCGGCGGCTTGCTGTTGTCGAGCTCGGGCTGGTTCAAGCCGTTTCGCGACGACGCCACTGTGCAGCGGCCCGACCTGCTCGGCGAGCGCCGTCCCCGCACCATCAACATGTCGACCATCGGCAACGACCTGCTGCGCGAGACCTCGCCCGGCTTCGGTCCGAAGATCGAAGCGCTGGTCGTCTACAACAGCAACCCGGTGGCGGTGGCGCCCGAGAGCGGACAAGTGGTGCGCGGCTTCGAGCGCGAAGACCTGTTCACGGTGGTGCTCGAACACTTCCTCACCGACACCGCCGACCATGCCGACTACGTGCTGCCGGCCACCACGCAGCTCGAACATTGGGACGTGCATTCGGCCTATGGCCACACCTGGGCGATGCTGAACCGGCCGGCGGTCGAGCCGTGTGGCCAGGCGCGATCGAACGCGACCATCTTCCGCGAATTGGCAGCGCGGATGGGTTTCGATGAACCCTGTTTTCGCGATAGCGACGAAGCCATGGCGCGCCAGGCCTACCGAAGCGACGGCGTGCCCTGGCAGCAGCTGCTGGATCGCGGCTACGCGCAGCTGCCGCTGCCCGATGCGCCTTTCGCTGAGGGGGGTTTCGGCACCGCCAGCGGCAAGGCGCTGGTCGACGTGCCGGGTCTGGGGGTGCCCGACCATCTGCCGAATTACGAATCGGTGCAGTCCTCGCCCGATCTGGCCCGGCGCTATCCGCTGGCCATGATCTCGCCGCCAGCCCGCAACTTCCTCAATTCGAGCTTCGTCAACGTCAAGAGCCTGCGCGCCATCGAAGGCGAGCCGCTGGTCGAGATTCATCCGCATGACGCTGCGCCGCGCCACATCACGAGTGGGCAGATGGTCGACATCGTCAACGAGCGCGGCCGCTACCGCTGCAAGGCTGAGGTCAGCGAGCGCGCGCGGCCCGGCGTGGTGAACGGCCTGGGCGTGTGGTGGCGCAAGATGGGCGTGCAGGGCACCAACGTGAATCAGCTCACGCACCAGCGCCTGACCGACATCGGCCGCGCGCCGTCGTTCTACGACTGCCTGGTCGAGGTTCAGGCGGTGTGAGGCGGGCGCGGCGGCTGCTTGTGGCAGGGCTGGCGATGATCGGGGTGCTGCTGGCCGCGGCGGGTGCGCTGTGCCTGGGCAGCGGCTGTTCGACGATCGGCTACTACGGCCAGGCGGTGGGCGGCCATCTCGATCTGATGCAGCGTGCCCGGCCGGTGCCGCAGTGGCTGGCCGACGCGGCCACAGCGCCCGCGTTGCGCGAGCGGCTGCAGCTCACGCAACACATGCGCGACTTCGCGATCACCGAGCTGAAGTTGCCCGACAACAAGAGCTACCGCGCCTACGCCGACCTCGGTCGCGGTGCTGCCGTGTGGAACGTGGTCGCGGCGCCCGAGCTGTCGCTGACGCTCAAGACCTGGTGCTTCGCGGTGATGGGTTGCGTGGGCTACCGCGGCTACTTCGACCGCGCACCGGCCGATGCGCTGGCCGCGGAGCTGAAGCGCGACGGCTGGGAGGTGAGTGTCTACGGCGTGCCGGCGTACTCGACGCTCGGCTGGACCGATTGGCTGGGCGGCGACCCGCTGCTCAACACCTTCCTGAATCGGCCCGAAGGCGAACTGGCGCGGCTGATCTTCCACGAACTCGCGCATCAGGTGATGTATGTCAGTGACGACACCACCTTCAACGAAAGCTTCGCCACGGCGGTGGAACGCATCGGCGGCCAGCGCTGGCTGGCCACGCAGGCCGGCGAGGCCGCGCGAGCCGAGTACACGCGTTACGACGAACGCCGGCGTGATTTTCGCGAACTCACGCAGCGCCAGCGCGAGCGCTTGGCTGCGCTGTACCGCAGCGATCGCAGCGACGAAGACAAGCGCCGCGGCAAGGCCGAACTGAAGGCGCAACTCGATGCCGAGATCGCCGTGCTGAAGGCGGGCCGTTGGGCCGGCTTCAGCGGCTACGACGCCTGGTTCGCCAACGCCAACAACGCCTCGTACGGCGTGCAGGCGGCGTACAACGAACTGGTGCCCGGTTTCGAGCAGCTGTTCGAAGCCGAAGGCCGCGATTTCGAACGTTTCTACACTGTGGTGCGTCGCCTTGCCGCCTTGCCGAAGGACGAGCGCCGCGCCAAAGTTCTTGCAACCCCGTGATGAGGAGACTGACTTGGCTGATCTGCACATCCACCGCGACCATCAACTCGGCCTGCCCAAGGCGCGCAAGATCGCCTGGGCCTGGGCCGAGCAGGCCGAGGCCAGGTTTTCGATGGAATGCACCGTGATCGAGGGCGAGACCAGCGACACGATCGAGTTCACACGGCCCGGCGTGAACGGCACGCTGGTCGTTGCGCACAGTCACTTCCAACTCACCGCCAAGCTCGGCTTCCTGCTCGGGGCGTTCAGCCGCAGGATCGAATCCGAGATCGGCATGACGCTCGATGAATTGCTGGCCGCGGACGCCAAGCCCGCGGCGAAGAAGGCCGCGGCGAAGAAGGCGCCGGTGCGCAAGTAGTGGCCGCGTAACCCCTTCGTAACGCCCCGCTGGGCACAGTGGCTGCGTGCACATCACGCACGCCAACCACCCGCGGAGTCAACATGTTCCATCGTTTCGTCGCCCTCGGCGCCTTGCTCGTCCCCCTGGCCGCAACGGCCGCCACCACCATCGTGCCGGGCACGATCTGCACGTCCGAGTCCACGGTGGACATGCCCACCAACGGGGCACTGCTGAACGCCGCCGGCGGATCGAGCAGCACGATCAAGTTCCATTGCCCGGTGATCCGATCACAATCGGTCTCGACCTACGCCAGCACCATGAGCGTGACCATCAACGCCAAGGTCAACTGGAGCTACGAGGCCTTCTACTGCGTGCTGCGCAGTGTCAGCGCCAACGGCACCTTGATGGATTCGGCCGCCGTGTACCTGCCGCCGAAGACGACCTCCAACAACGGCTATGCGTCGTCGACGTTCTCCATCACCCTGCTGCCCCTCTTCGCCAGCAGCGTGGGGTTGCGCTGCAACGTGCCGGGGGTCTATTCCGGCGAGACGGCGGGCATCGTCTCGCTCCAGGTCACCGACTGATCGTCAGGAACGCTGCAGCCCGAGCGCCATCACCTCGCGGCCGAAGGCCGCGAGGGTCACTTGAGCGACTCGATCAGGTCCACGTACTCTTGCATCGCTTCGTCGCGGCTCTTGCCCTTCACCGCGGTCCAGGCGTCGTACTTGGCGCGACCGACCATGTCGGTGAAGCCCGGGCGCTTGCCCTCCACGTCGCCTTCGGCGGCTTGTTTGTACAGCGAGTAGATCTTCAAGAGCGTCATGTTGTCGGGCTTCTCGGGCAGCGACTTGCTCGCGGCAACGGCTTGTTCGAAGGTGGCTTTGAGGTTGGCCATGGCAAGGGTCTCCGGGCAGCTTGGGTGAAAGTCTGAGTTGACGCGTGCGATGTTACCCAGCATCGTCGTCGTGACCCGCCCCCGTACAAGCCCGAGGAGACCAACGAATGCCCGCTGAACGCATGTCGCGTGTGGACACCGCGTGGCTGCGCATGGACAACGACGTCAACCTGATGATGATCGTCGGCGTCTGGCTGCTCGAGCCGGCGGTGCGCTACCCAGCCCTGGTCGAACGCGTGTCCGACAAGCTGCTGAAGTACGAGCGCTTCCGCCAGAAGGTGGTGCAAGACACGATGGGCGCGATGTGGGTGGCCGACCCGGACTTCGATATCCACCGTCACGTCCTGCACGAGAAGCTCGTGCGGGGCCCCGGCCAGACCGCCGAGCAGGCCTTGCAGGCCCGTTGCGGCGAGCTGGCGATGACGGCACTGGATCCCGCGCACCCACTGTGGACCTTCCACCTGATCGAAGACTATGAAGGCGGCAGCGCGATCATCGCGCGCATCCACCACTGTATCGGCGACGGCATCGCGCTGATCTCGGTGACGCTGTCGATCACCGACGGCGGCAACGACCCGCCGAAGCGCCGGCGCGTGCAGACCGCGGGCGACGACGGTGGTGATTGGCTGTCGGATGCCGTCATCAAGCCGCTTACCGACATGACCAGCAAGGCCATCGGCATGTACGGCAAGGGTGTCGCGCGCAGCGTCGAGGCCTTGTCCAACCCGCAGGCGCAGCTGGTCGGCTCGCTGGAGATGGTGCGCACCGCCTACCAGGTGCTCACCGATGTGGCGGCGCTGGCGGTGATGCCCGACGACTCGGCCACGCTGCTCAAGGGTGCGCTGCACCGCCCCAGCGGCCAAAAGGCGGTGGCCTGGAACCACCCGCTGCCGCTGGAAGTCGTGAAGACCATCGGCAAGGGCCTGAACTGCTCGATCAACGACGTGCTGCTGTCCTGCGTGGCCGGCGCGATCGGCCAGTACCTGCGCGACCAGGGCGAAGACCCGGCGGGCAAGGAAATCCGCGCCATGGTGCCTGTGAACCTGCGCCCGCTGGAGAAAGCCTGGCAACTGGGCAACAAATTCGGCCTGGCGCCGCTGGTGTTGCCGATCGGCATCGAAAACCCCATCGAACGCGTCTACGCCGTGCACCGGCGCATGGCCGAGCTGAAGGGCAGCTACCAGCCGCTGCTTGCCTTCGCGGTGCTGTCGATCGCGGGGCTGATGATCAAGCCCGTGCAGGACGGCATCCTCTCGCTCTTCGCGAAGAAGGCGACCGCCGTGATGACCAACGTGCCTGGGCCGGCGGTGCCGCTGAAGTTCCTCGGCGCCACCATCACGCAGACGATGTTCTGGGTGCCGGCGTCGGGCGACATCGGCGTGGGCGTCAGCATCCTCTCCTACGGCGGCGGCGTGCAGTTCGGCCTCATCACCGACAAGAAACTGTGCCCCGAGCCGCAGCAGATCATCGACCGCTTCGAGCCCGAGTTCGAAAAACTCGCCTGGCTCGCGATGATGCTGCCCTGGGCCGGGCAGGAACAATCCGGTTGACGTTTCATTTCACACTACCGACAGGAGACTCGCACCATGGCCGTCAGCATCGACATCGATCTGGGCTACGAATTCGCCGTCAAGGCATCGTTCAAGGAGGTCTTCGACCTGGTCTCCGACGTGCCCACGTCGGTGGGCTTCTTTCCGAAGGTCGACAAGCTCGTCGACGTGGGCGATGGCGTCTACCGCTGGGAGATGCAGAAGGTGGGCACCGCGCAGGTCAACCTGCAGACCGTCTACGCGAGCAAGTACACCACCGACCGCAAAAAGGGCAGCGTGGTGTGGACGCCGGTGAAGGGCGTGGGCAACGCGCAGGTCTCGGGCAGCTGGAAGATCACCGACCAGAAGACCTCGACGAACTGCGTGCTGAAGATCAGCGGCACGGTGGAGACCCCTTTGCCCGGCCTGATGAAGATGATCGTCGTGCCGGTGGTGCAGGGCGAGTTCGAGAAGCTCACCGAGAAGTACGTCGACAACCTGATCAAGCGCTTCGGCGGCGAGGTCTGATCACCGGCCCGGACTGTCGCCGTAGCCTCCGGCCAGCGCCGTGAGGTGGGCGCGCGACGCCGGCTCGAGGTGCGGCGCGAGCAGGCTCAGCACGTGGAAAGCGCCGCGCGCCAGAGCGGCCGAGGCGTTTTCGGGCTCCAGCGCACGCCTCGGGTCGCGCACGTATTCGTAGCTCAGCCAGTAGGTCAGCACCACCACCATCGCGGTGGCCGCGGTCTCGGCCTCGGGCGTGGTGATGCTCACCACCTTGTTGCGCGACAACCCGTCGAGCACGTCGCGCACGGCGCGGCTCTTGTTCTTCAGCACCAGCTGGAAGTGGGTCTCCAGGTGGCGGTTTTTCGACAGCAGGTCGTTCAGGTCACGGTAGAGAAACCGGTACTGCCAGAGCGTCTCGAACAGCGTGTGCAGAAAGAACCACGCGTCTTCGACGTTCTCGACGTCGCGCGCTGCGGGCAGCAGCTCGGCCAGCGCGCGCTCGTAGCGGTTGAACAGGCCGTTGATCAGCTCGTCCTTGGCCGGGTAGTGGTAATACAGGTTGCCCGGGCTGATGCCGAGTTCAGCAGAGATCAGCGTGGTGCTGACGTTGGGTTCGCCGAAACGGTTGAAGAGCTCGAGCGTCACCTCGAGGATGCGCTCGGCGGTGCGGCGGGGCTTCTTCTTCTCGGGCATGGTGCGCGGCATTCTGGCACCTAGAATCGCGCCCCCATGCCAGCGGTGCGCTTCGAGAACATCAGCAAGACCTACAGCGGCCCCCGAGGTGAGCTTCGTGCGCTCGACGGTGTGTCGTTCGACATCGAACGAGGCGAATTCTTCGGCCTGCTCGGCCCCAACGGCGCGGGCAAGACGACGCTGATCTCGGTGCTCGCCGGCCTCACGCGCGCCACCGGCGGCCGGGCGATCGTGATGGGCCATGACGTGGTGGCGGATGCCGCCGCCGCACGCAAGTCGCTGGGCATCGTGCCCCAGGAGCTGGTCTTCGACCCCTTCTTCAGCGTGCGCGAGTCGCTCGTCTTTCAGAGTGGTTACTTCGGCGTGCGCGGCAACGGCGCGTGGATCGACGAGTTGCTGGAGAACCTCGGCTTGACCGACAAGGCCACGGCGAACATGCGCCAGCTCTCCGGTGGCATGAAGCGGCGCGTGCTGGTGGCGCAAGCGCTCGTGCACCGGCCGCCGGTGATCGTGCTCGACGAACCGACGGCGGGTGTCGATGTCGAGTTGCGCCAGACCCTGTGGCAGTTCATCGCCCGCCTGAACAAGGCCGGCCACACGGTGCTCTTGACCACGCACTACCTCGAAGAAGCCGAGGCGCTGTGCTCGCGTATCGCGATGCTGAAGAAGGGCCGCGTGGTCGCGCTGGACCGCACCGCGAACCTGCTCGCCGGCACGGCGAGCACGATGCTGCGCTTCATGACCGACAATCCGCTGCCCGCCGCGCTGGCGCCGAACGCGCGCGTCACCGGCCGCATCGTGCAGCTGAAGGCGCACGACGCGGCCGAGGTCGAGGCGCATCTGGCCGTGCTGCGCCAGGCGGCGGTGAAGATCGAAGACCTGGAGATTGGCCGCGCCGATCTGGAAGACGTGTTCCTCGAGATCATGGAGGGCCACGCGGCATGAATGGCTTCGGGCTGGCCGGCGCGCGCACCCTGTTCTACAAGGAAGTACTGCGCTTCTGGAAGGTCGGCTTCCAGACGATGGGCGCGCCGGTGCTGACCGCGGTGCTGTACCTGCTCATCTTCGGCCATGTGCTCGAAGCGCACGTGCAGGTCTACCCGGGCGTGGGCTACACGAGCTTCCTGATCCCGGGCCTGGTGATGATGAGCGTTCTGCAGAACGCCTTTGCCAACAGCAGTTCGTCGCTGGTGCAGAGCAAGATCACCGGCAACCTCGTCTTCCTGCTGGTCACGCCGCTGTCGCACTGGGCCTGGTACGTGGCCTACGTCGGGGCTTCGATGATGCGCGGCTTGAGCGTCGGGCTCGGGGTGTTTGTCGTCACCGTGTGGTTCGCGCCTTTCCAGCTCAGCGAGCCGTGGTGGGCCATCGTCTTCGCGGCGCTGGGCGCGGGCATGCTCGGCTCGCTCGGCCTGATCGCTGGCCTCTGGGCCGAGAAGTTCGATCAGATGGCGGCGTTCCAGAACTTCATCATCATGCCGATGACCTTTCTCTCCGGCGTGTTCTATTCGGTGCACTCGTTGCCGTCGTTCTGGCAGGCGGTGAGCCACCTGAATCCTTTCTTCTACATGATCGATGGATTCAGGCGCGGCTTCTTCGGTACGAGCGACGTGTCGCCGTGGATCAGCTTGGGCGTGGTCGGCACCAGCTTCATCGTTGTCGCCGCGGTCACGCTGCGGCTGCTGCAGACCGGCTACAAACTCAGGCATTGATCGTCGTTGAATAATCCCGCGCAACGAATGGAGTTCTGCATGACACAACGTTCCGCCAACGGTGACGAGAAACCCGGCAAGCCCGACGCCAAAACAGACGGCAAAGCCGGTGGCCTGATGGAGCAGCTGAGCCTGAAGTCGCGCTTCGTGCTCGTCTTCGGCGAGATCGACGACAAGCTCGCGCGGCAGACCTGCGAGCGGCTGATCCTGCTGGCGCAAGAGTCCGACGCAGCGATCCACATGCTGATCTCGTCGCCCGGCGGCCATGTCGAATCGGGTGACGCCATCCACGACATGATGCGTTTCGTGCGCGCGCCTGTCACCACCATCGGCAGCGGCTGGGTGGCCAGCGCCGGCACGCACATCTTCCTGGCCGCACCCAGGGAGCGCCGGGTCTGCCTGCCCAACACGCGCTTCATGATCCACCAGCCCGCGGGCGGTGCCGGTGGCCGTGCCACCGACATCGCGATCCAGGCCAAGGAGATCATCAAGACGCGCGAGCGCATCGCCAGGGTGGTGGCGCGCGAGACCGGCCAGGAGCTGGCCAAGGTGCTCGCCGACATGGAGCGCGACTACTGGATGAACGCCGATGAAGCGGTGGCCTACGGCATCGTCTCGCGCGTCGTCGAGCGGCAGAAAGACCTGGCCTGACATGGCTGATCCCACGACGCAAGAGGTGCAGCGCTTCATCGAAGCCGGGCTGCCGTGCACGCACCTCGAAATCGAAGGCGATGGCCGCCACTTCTTCGCCACCATCGTCTCGGCGGAGTTCGAGGGCTTGTCGCGGGTGCGGCGCCATCAGCGGGTCTACGCAGCACTGGGCGATAGAATGCGTGAGCAAATCCACGCGCTGTCGATGAAGACGCTCACCCCGGCCGAGTATTCGGCCTCATCACCTTCGACGCATCACCACTGAAGCCCACCTGCGGCATGCCGCGGGTGGAGCCGCGTGCCGCATCGGTCGTGCCGGTTCCGCTCGTTGCGCTGCAATGACGCCCTTGACACCGACATGATCACACTGGCCCTCTCCAAAGGCCGCATTTTCGACGACTCGCTGCCGCTCTTGAAGAGCGCTGGCATCGAGGTGCTCGAAGACCCGGAAACCTCGCGCAAGCTGATCCTGGCCACCTCGCGCGCCGATGTGCGTGTGGTGCTGGTGCGTGCCGCCGACGTGCCCACCTACGTGCAGTACGGCGGCGCCGACCTCGGCGTGGCCGGGCTCGATGTGCTGCTCGAACACGACAGCACCGGCCTGTACCGCCCGCTGGACCTGAAGATCGCGCGCTGCCGCATGAGTGTCGCCACGCATCTGGGCTTCGACTACCGCGCTGCGGTGAAACAAGGCTCCCGTATCCGCGTGGCCACCAAATACACGCAGACCGCGCGCCAGTTTTTCGCCGACAAGGGCGTGCACGTCGACCTGATCAAGCTCTACGGCTCGATGGAGCTGGCGCCGCTCACCGGGCTGGCCGACGCCATCGTCGACCTCGTCTCCACCGGCAGCACGCTGAAGGCGAACCACTTGATCGAGGTCGAGAAGATCATCGACATCTCGTCGCGGCTGGTCGTCAACCAGGCGGCGCTGAAGTTGAAGCGTGAGCCGATCCGGGCGTTGATCGATGCCTTCGAAGGCGTTGTGAACAGGGCCCCGTCATGAG
>JANNQO010000187.1:0-11779 GCA_031400795.1 Rubrivivax sp.
CCTTCCTGCATGCGCGCGCCGCCGGTCGATGCGAAGCTGACGAAAGGCACCTTCTGCTCGATGGCGGCTTCGACGCCGCGCACGAAACGCTCGCCGACCACCGAGCCCATCGAGCCGCCCATGAAATCGAACTCGAAGCAGGCCACCACCACTGGCACGCTCATCACCGCACCACCCATCACCACCAGCGCATCGGTCTCGCCGGTGGCTTCCATCGCGGCTTTCAAGCGCTCGGGGTACTTTTTGCTGTCGCGGAACTTCAGCGGGTCCACCGGCAGCACTTCCTGGCCGATCTGGTAGCGGCCTTCGGCGTCGAGGAAGCTGTCCAGCCGCTCGCGCGCGCCGATGCGGTGGTGCAGGCTGCACTTCGGGCAGACATTGAGGTTCTGCTCGAGGTCGGTCTTGTAGAGCACCGTCTCGCACGACGGGCACTTGATCCACAACCCCTCGGGCACCGTGCGGCGCTCGGTGGGGTCGGTGCGCTGGATCTTCGGCGGCAGCAGTTTTTCGAGCCAGCTCATCGTTACTCCTTCTGATCCATCGCGCGCCGGATGTCGGCCATGAAACGGCGCGCCGCGTCGGGCACGAGGGATGCATTGTCGCGTGTCTGCTCCTGCAGGATGTGCACCAGCCGCGAACCGATCACCACCGCGTCGGCCACCTGCGCGACGGCGCGCGCCGTCTGTGCATCGCGGATACCGAAACCCACACCCACCGGCACACCCACATGACGGCGGATGCGCGGCAGCATCGCGGCGACGGCAGCGGTGTCCAGGTGGCCGGCACCGGTGACGCCCTTCAGCGACACGTAGTACACGTAGCCGCGCGCGATGCGCCCCACCTGCTGCATGCGCTCGTCGGTGGAGGTCGGCGCGAGCAGGAAGATCAGGTCCATTCCCGCCGCTTCGAGCTGCGCGGCGAAGTCTTCGCATTCTTCCGGCGGGTAGTCGACCACCAGCACGCCATCGACGCCGGCCTCGCGCGCCTGGGTGATGAAGGCGCCGGCGCCCTGGCGCTGATCGAAGCGCTCGATCGGATTCGCGTAGCCCATCAGCACCACCGGCGTCTTGGCGTCGCTCTTGCGAAAGGCGCGCACCGCCGCCAGCACCTGCTGCAAACCGACGCCACGCGCCAGCGCGCGTTCGCTGGCTTGCTGGATCACCGGGCCGTCGGCCATTGGGTCGCTGAACGGCACGCCGAGCTCGATGATGTCGGCGCCGCCTTCGGCGAGTGCCTGCATGATCTGCGGCGTGCTGTGCGCGTCGGGGTCGCCGCAGGTGATGTAGGGGATCAGCGCCTTGCGGCCCTGCGCGGCGAGTGCGGCAAGCGTGGGTTGGATGCGGCTCATCGCGCCGGCCCGCCCTTCACGATCTGTCCGCGGCACGAAGGCCGGCAGAAGAACTCGGCGCCCGAAAGATCGGCCACGGTGCCGATGTCCTTGTCGCCGCGGCCACTGAGGTTCACGAGCAGGTGCTGGTCGGGCCGCATCGTGGCCGCAAGTTGCATCGCGTAGGCCACGGCGTGGCTGGATTCGAGCGCTGGAATGATGCCCTCGGTGCGGCACAGGCGGTGGAACGCCGCCAGCGCGTCGGCATCGGTGATGGCGACGTACTCGGCGCGGCCGATGTCCTTCAGGTAAGCATGTTCGGGGCCGACGCCGGGGTAGTCCAGGCCCGCCGACACCGAATGCGTTTCGATGATCTGGCCGTCGTCGTCCTGAAGCAGGTAGGTGCGGTTGCCATGCAGCACGCCGGGCGATCCGGCGCACAACGACGCGGCGTGTTTGCCGGTGGCCAGGCCCAGCCCGGCGGCCTCGACACCGATGAGCCGCGTGCCTTCGCGCGGGATGTAGGGATAGAAGAGTCCCATCGCGTTGCTGCCGCCGCCGACACAGGCGATCACCGCATCCGGCTGGCGGCCGATCTGCCTTGGCATCTGCTCCAGGCACTCGTCGCCGATGATGCGCTGGAAGTCGCGCACCAGGGTCGGGTAAGGATGCGGACCCGCCACCGTGCCGATGATGTAGAAGGTGTTCTCGACGTTGGTGACCCAATCGCGCAACGCCTCGTTGAGCGCGTCCTTCAGCGTCTTGCTGCCACTCTCCACCGGCACCACCTTGGCGCCCAGCAAATGCATGCGGTAGACGTTGGGCGACTGGCGCTTCATGTCCTCGCTGCCCATGTAGACCACGCACTCCATGCCATAGCGCGCGCAGATGGTGGCGGTGGCCACGCCATGCTGGCCGGCGCCGGTCTCGGCAATGACACGCGGCTTGCCCATGCGCCGCGCCAGCAGCGCCTGGCCGATGGTGTTGTTGATCTTGTGCGCGCCGGTGTGGTTCAGGTCCTCGCGCTTCAGGTGGATCTGCGCGCCGCCGACTTCGCGCGACAGCCGCGCCGCGTGATAAATCGGGCTCGGCCGGCCGACGAAGTGCGCGAGTTCGTGCCGGTACTCGGCCATGAACTCGGCGTCGTTGCTGTAGCGCTTGTATGCCGCTTCGAGTTCGTGCAGCGCGTGGACCAGTGTCTCGGCAACGAAGGTGCCACCGTAAGGCCCGAAGTGCCCGCGCGCGTCGGGCTGCTGGTAATTCAACATGAGGTGCTTTCGATTCAGGGCGGCATCCGCGCGAGGCGATGATCGGCCTCGCGCACTGCCTGGCAGAACCGGCGCATCAGCGCGGCGTCTTTCACGCCCTTGCTCGCCTCCACGCCGGAGCTCACATCAACGGCCCAGGGCCGGACGGTGAGCACCCCATCGATCACGTTTGCAGGATTCAACCCACCAGACAAAACGACCGGACGGGTGACGCTTGGAGGAATCAGTGACCAATCGAAGGCCTTTCCGCCACCCCCGTAGGCCTCGATGTGGGCGTCGAGCAAGAGCGCCCGGGCGCGGGGGAAACGAGCGGCGAAGTCTAACAAATCGAAGCCCCGCGCCATACGCGCGGCGCGCAGGTAGGGGTGGCCGGCAGCGTCGCATTCGGCCGGCGTTTCGTCGCCGTGGAACTGCAGCAGCGCCTGCGGCAGCGCCGCGGTCGCTGCAGCGATCTCGGCCGGCGCGGCGTTGACGAAGAGCAGCACCGGGGTGACGAACGGCGGCAGCCACTGGGCCAGCGCAGCGGCACGCGCCAGGCTCACGCAGCGTGGGCTGTTCGCGTAGAGCACGAAGCCCACGGCGTCGGCACCGGCTTGAACCGCGGCCTGGAGATCGGCCTCGCGCGTGAGACCGCAGATCTTGATCCTCGTCCTGCTCATGTCGATCGTTAGTCGATCCAGTCGGTTGCTGCGACCCGCTCAGGCAGGTCGAGCGCGGCATCGTAGTACGGGCCGATGAAGTACAGCCCCGCGGCCGGGAAGGTCGGCGCCGCGGCCTCGCGATCCCGCGCAGCCAGCACCTCGGTCATCCATTCCGGCGGCTGCCGCCCGCTGCCCACCGCCACCAGGCAGCCGACGATGTTGCGCACCATGTGGTGCAGAAAGGAGCTGGCGTCGAAGTCCAGCCGCCAGTAGGCGCCGCGGCGCGCGATCTCGATGGCGCGCAAGGTTTTCACCGGGCTCGAGGCCTGGCAATCGGCGGCCCGAAACGCGCTGAAGTCATGCTCGCCGATCAACTGCGCCGCCGCGGCACGCATCGCGCCGGCGTCCAGCCGCCGGAACACCCAGCCGCACACACCCGATTCCAGCGCCGGCCGTACCGGCGACTCGAGGATCAGGAAGCGGTAGCGGCGCCCGCGCGCGCTGGCGCGCGCATGAAAGTCGCCGGGCATGGCACGGCACCACTGCACCGCGATGTCGTCGGGCAGATAGCGGTTCGTGCCGCGCACCCACGAAAACGGCTCGCGCCGCACCGGCGCATCGAAGTGCACCACCTGGTTCAGGGCGTGTACGCCGGCATCGGTGCGGCCGGCGCAGACGGTCGTGATCGACCTATCGGCGAAGGTCGAAAGCGCATGCTCGAGCCGGTCTTGCACCGTCTGCCCGCCGGGCTGCGATTGCCAGCCCTGGTAGGCGCTGCCGCGGTAGGCCAGGCCCAGCGCCAGCCGCATGGGGGTCGTCAACAGCCGTCGTCCGCCGGTGCGGACGACGCGGTCACGACAGGCCGCCGAGCATGCCCTGCGCCTTCGCTTTCAGCGCGCCGTCGGCCTTGGCCACCACCTCTTCGAGCAGGTCGCGCGCTCCCTCGATGTCGCCGATCTGGCGGAACTCCTCGGCCAGCTCGAGCTTGCGCACCAGCGGGTCGCCGGCGTCGAGGTTCTCCATCGCGGCGATGGGCAGCGTGAAATCGCCGAACTCGTCGCCGGGCGGCGGCGCAGCCGGGGCCGGGCTCGGCGCCGGAGCGGGCGCAGCCAGGTCGCCCAGATCGAAGTCGAGCGACGCCGCAGCCGATGTCGGGAGCTTCGTGGTGATCGGCTCGGTAGGCGGCACCACGCCTTTGAGCGATACCGTAGTAGGGTGGAACGAAAGATCGTTGCCCGACACCTGCGCGGCTGTCTTCAGCGGCACGGTGGCTTCGGTGAGCAGGGTGGCGTCTTGGCCGAGGTCGAGATCGAGGTTCAAGTCCAGCGAACCGTCCAGCGTGGCGTCGGCGGCGGGCTGGAAAGCCTCGGGCGTGGGCTTGGCGGTGTGCGGCACGGTGGCGGCATCGAGCACCTCGATGCGGTCGGTGCCGTCTTCCAGCTTCGCGCTGGGCGCGCCGCCGGGTTGGTAGAGCACGTTGTCGGGGTCGATCTCCTGGCCCATGGTTTGCACCTTGGCCCAGTCTTCACCCTCGCCGCGCGTCATCGAGTGCAACTGCGTGGCCAGCAACTCGAAGGCCTTGCCGTCGCGCCGCTTGGCGTACACCTCGAGCAGCTTGGTACGGATCGCGTGGCGGTCCGGGTTGGCGCGCATCGCCTCCTTGAGGATTTCTTCGGCCTGCAGATCACGCCCGTAGGCCAAGTAGACATCGGCCTCGGCCACCGGGTCGACATCTCCGATGGCGTCGAGCTGGCTGAGCGAGTAGCTCATCGACGAGGACTGGCCCGACGCGCCGCCTTCCTTGGTGTCGACGCGCTGGCCGCCGCTGGCACCGAAGAACGAATCGGGCTGCAGCCGGCTTTCCAGGAACGAGGTCTCGCCGGCGCGCTTGCGCAAGCCACCGCGCAGGCGGTAGATGCCCAATCCCGCCAGCAGAGCGATGAGCACGCCGGCGCCGGGCAACAGCAGCGGGCTTTCCATCAACGATCCGAGCAGACCCGGCTCGTCGGCAGTCTGGGTCGGCGGTGGCTTGGCGGCAACGACCGGCGATGTGACAGCCGGGGCGGGCGTCGGTGCCGGGGCTGGCGTTGCCGCCACGACCGGCGCGGGCGGCGCAGCCACCGCAGGAGCAGGGGGTGGAGCCGGCGGCGGGGTAACGGCGGGCACCGGCGGCGCGACGGGCGCTGCAGCGACAGGCGCGGGTGTCGGGACAGGCGCCGGCGGCGGAGCCGCGGGTGCTGGGACCGGCGTCGGTTTTGCAGCCGGTGTCGCCGCCGCAGTGGACGTGCCTTGCTGCAGTTTCTTCAACTCGTCGACGTTGCGCGACAACTCGGCCAGCCGCGACGCCGCGTCCTTGCGCTCGGTCTCTTGCGACGCCTTTGTATCGGGTGCACCGGGCTTCACCGCACCTTGCGAGAGCTTCAGTTTGTCGGGGGTACCGGTGGCAGGCTGTTTGCGATCGTCCACTTGCGCCTGCACGCGCCCGGTGGCCTGCCGTGGCGA
Source organism: Rubrivivax sp. (assembly GCA_031400795.1). Lineage (GTDB taxonomy): Bacteria > Pseudomonadota > Gammaproteobacteria > Burkholderiales > Burkholderiaceae_C > Rubrivivax. The sequence goes on from JANNQO010000187.1 coordinate 5,739, forward strand.
GCTTTGGTCGCCGACGCTCGGCGCGCCGCTGGCCAGCCGCTGCCGGTAGCTCGCAAAATCCGAACTCTGCGCCTGGATGAGCTGCCGGGCCTGGGCCGGGGTGATCTGCCGTGCGGTCTCGGCACTCGGCACGCTGAGCACGGCACCGGCCTTCAGCCGGTTCATGTTGTCGCCCATGAAGGCGTCGGGGTTGCCGCGGAACAGCGAGACCAGCATCTGGTCGAGCGACACGCCAGCGCGCTGCGTCTTCGCTGCGATGCCGCTCAGGTTGTCGCCGCGGCGCACGCGGTAGTCGTCGTCGGAGGCAGCCGGCGCCGCCGCGACGGGCGCGGGCGCCGCCGGGCGCGCAGCCGGGGCGGGAGCGGGCCGCGCAGACTGGGCGGCCGGGGCAGCCGCAGCCGGTACAGGCGCTGCCGGCGGTGCCGCCGGCGCAGCCGCCACAGCGGGCGCTGTAACCGGTGCCGGCGTGGCCGCCGTGCGCGTGGCCGGCGGGTCGAACAGCATCGTGTACTCGCGTACCAGCCGGCCCGATGCCCAGGTGGCCTCGACGATCACGTCGACGAACGGCTCCAGCACCGCGCGGTCGCTCGTCACACGAAGGAACGGCCGGCCGTCGGCACGCCGATCGAGCACCACGTTCGCCGACGGCAGCACCGGGTTGTATTCGACACCGGCGGCGCGGTAGGCCTCGGGGGACGCCACACGCAAACGCAGCGACGCCGCCTCTTCGGGCGTCACGCTGGTCACGTCGATCTCGGCGCGCAGTGTTTCGCCGAGCACCGATTGCACGTTCAGGCGCCCGAGGCCCAAGGCCCAGGTGCTGGAGCTGAAGACGCAGGCCGCGGCGACGGCCAGACCCGTCAATGCAAAGCGCCCTGAAGTGAACGCTGGGTGATTCGAACGGTGCTTCAAGGCGTCTCCCAAGAACGACGGGCGGAATGCCGAAGGGCACCCACCTGACAAGCCCCCCCAAAGGGCCATCGCCGGCGATTGTGACCTACTCGCGCGGGCGTAAGAATTCACAATAACATCAGGCATCTAGGCTGACAAGCTCATGCAAAACCTGACATCAGTCGAGACGGCAATGGATTGTTTCCGTTGGACCCTGAATTTGTTGGCCGGGCACAACGAAACCAATCACTGATCCAGCACGATGCGCAGCATGCGGCGCAGCGGCTCGGCCGCACCCCACAGCAACTGATCACCGATGGTGTAGGCGCCCACGTACTGCGGCCCCATCGCCAGCTTGCGCAGGCGGCCGACCGCGATGTCCATGGTGCCCGTCACTGCCACCGGCGTGAGTTCGCGCATCGTGGCGTCGCGGTTGTTGGGCACCCATCGCACCCACTCGTTGTCATTGGCGATCAGCTGTTCCAGATCGGCCAGCGGCACGTCGCGCCTCAACTTCATCGTCAGTGCCTGGCTGTGACAGCGCATCGCGCCGACGCGCACGCAGATCGAATCGATCGGTGTTTCGGACGCCGGGAAGCCCGGCCCGCGGCCGAGGATCTTGTTCGTCTCGGCGCCGCCCTTCCACTCCTCGAGGCTGGTGCCATCGCCGCGGTCGGCATCGATCCACGGGATCAGGCTGCCGGCCAGCGGCACCGTGAAGTTCTTCGTCTGTTCTGCGGACAGGCCGCGCTGCGCGGCGGCGATCCCGCGGTCGATCTCGAGGATTGCGCTGGCCGGGTCGTCGAGCAGCGCGCGCACGCTGGCGTTGAGGGTGCCCATCTGCGTGAGCAACTCGCGCATGTGCTGCGCGCCACCGCCGCTGGCCGCCTGGTACGTACTGCAGCTCATCCACTCCACCAGGTCGGCCTTGAAGAGCGCGCCGACGCCCATCAGCATGCAGCTCACGGTGCAGTTGCCGCCGATGTAGTCCTTCACGCCGCGGGCCAGCGCATCCTTGATCACCGGCAGGTTCACTGGGTCGAGGACGATCACCGCGTCGTCGTTCATGCGCAGCGTTTTCGCCGCATCGATCCAGTAGCCTTTCCAGCCCGCGCCGCGCAGCTGCGGGTAGATGGCCTGGGTGTATTCGCCGCCTTGCGCGGTGATGACGATGTCGCAGCGCTTCAGCTGTGCAATGTCGTTCGCGTCTCGCAGCGTGGTCTCGTTCTTCGCCATCGGCGGCGCCTTGCCGCCCGCATTCGAGGTGGAGAAGAAGAGCGGCTCGATGAGCGCGAAATCGCCTTCGGCTTGCATGCGCTCCATCAGCACGGAGCCGACCATGCCACGCCAGCCGACCAATCCTACGAGTGCCATGTCTTGCCTTTCGATCCGGACCCCGGTTCGCCTCGGCTCGTTTCGCCGGGTCCAGGGTGGGCGAGACGATCGAGAGCCGCTAGCTCTTGGTGGTAATCGTTTTGCCGGTGATCGATGCCAGCACCGCATCACCCATCTCGCGCGTGCCGACGCGCCGAGTTCCACCGCGATTGCCTTCGCTCCAGATGTCGCCCGTGCGCAGACCCGCGGCGAGCACGGCCTTCACCGCGCGCTCGATGCGATCGGCGGCTTCGGGTTGTTGGAGCGAATAGCGCAGCATCATGGCAGAGGACAAGATTGTAGCCAGCGGGTTGGCCACGCCCTTGCCGGCGATGTCCGGCGCGCTGCCGTGACTCGGCTCGAACAGGCCCTTGTTGTTCCCGTCCATCGAAGCCGAAGGCAGCATGCCGATCGATCCGGTCAGCATCGCCGCTTCGTCGGAGAGGATGTCGCCGAACATGTTGCCGGTGACGATCACGTCGAAGGCCTTCGGCGCCTTGACGAGCTGCATCGCGGCGTTGTCGACGTACAGGTGCTCCAGCGTCACGTCGGCGTACTGCGCGTGCACCTCGGTGACCACGTCTTTCCAGAACTGGAAGGTCTCCAGCACGTTGGCTTTGTCGACGCTGGTCAGCTTCTTGCCGCGCCGGCGTGCCGCCTGGAACGCGACATGCGCGATGCGCTCGATTTCCGGGCGGCTGTAGCGCATCGTGTCGAAGGCTTCTTCGGCCCCCGGGAAGTGCCCGTCCACCGCGGTGCGCCGCCCACGCGGCTGGCCGAAATAGATGTCGCCGGTGAGCTCGCGGATGATCAGGATGTCCAGCCCCGCGACGAGTTCCGGCTTCAAACTCGACGCATCGGTCAGCTCGGCATAGCACAGCGCCGGGCGGAAGTTGGCGAACAGACCCAGGCGCTTGCGCAGGCCGAGGATCGCCTGCTCGGGGCGCAGCGCGCGTTCGAGCTTGTCGTACTTCCAGTCGCCGACCGCGCCGAACAGCACAGCGTCGGCGGCCTTGGCGAGTGCCAAGGTCGATTCGGGCAGCGGATGGCCATGGGCTTCATAGGCCGCGCCGCCGACCAGCGCTGTCTCCATCTCGAACTTCAGGTCCAGCGCATTCAAGACCTTGACGGCCTCGGCGACGATCTCGGTGCCGATGCCGTCGCCCGGCAGGATGGCGATCTTCATGGAGAGCCTCGCGGGGAACTGGTTGAGTCACACACGGCGTGCACGAGCCTGTATTCGCAGGCCTTGAAGACCACGTAGGCGGCCATGCTGGCGTAAGCGGTGAGCAGCAACTCGAGCAACTGCTGCAGACCGCCGTCCATCGCCGCGGCCCAGCCATGCTCGGCGAGCAGCGCGAGGTTGGCCTTCAGCACGAAGAACAGGTTCAGCGAGCCGCCGCCGAAGACCAGGAAGGCCAGCCCCATGACCACGAAGGTGGCCCAACGCCGCGACAGGACGACGCGACGGAACCACCGGCTCAGCATGGCCCGCCGTCACAGGCTGCGCTGCGCGAGCCACGGCAGGCGCGCCAGCCGCTCGGCCTCGAAGGCGCGAATCTTCTCGGCGTGGCGCAGCGTCAGGCCGATGTCGTCGAAGCCGTTCACCAGGCAGTACTTGCGAAACGGCTGCACATCGAAGGCGATCTCTTCGCCATCGGGCTTCACCACCACCTGGCGCGGCAGGTCGATGGTCAGGCGGTAGCCATTGAAGCCTGCCACCTCGTCGAACAGGCGCGACACCACGCTCTCGGGCAGCACGATCGGAAGGACGCCGTTCTTGAAGCAGTTGTTGAAGAAGATGTCGGCAAAGCTCGGCGCGATCAGCGCTCGAAACCCGTACTGCTCCAGCGCCCACGGCGCGTGCTCGCGACTCGAGCCGCAGCCGAAGTTGCGCCGAGCGAGCAGCACGGACGCACCCGCGTAGCGCGGCTGATTCAGCACGAAGTCGGGATTGCGCTTGCGCGTGGCCGGGTCCTGCCCGGGTTCGCCCTTGTCGAGGTAGCGCCATTCGTCGAACAGGTTCGGGCCGAAGCCCGAGCGGGTGATCGACTTCAGGAACTGCTTGGGGATGATCGCGTCGGTGTCGACGTTGTCGCGGTCCATCGGGGCCACCAGGCCCTGGTGCACGCTGAAGGGGTTCATGCTTGCGGCTCCTTCAGACGATGCGGCGCACGTCGACAAAATGCCCTTCCAGCGCCGCCGCGGCGGCCATCGCCGGACTCACGAGGTGCGTGCGGCCACCGGCGCCCTGGCGGCCTTCGAAGTTGCGGTTGCTGGTGGAAGCGCAGCGCTCGCCGGGCTCCAGCCGGTCGGCGTTCATCGCCAGGCACATCGAGCAGCCGGGCTCGCGCCATTCGAAACCCGCTGCCTTGAAGACCTCGTGCAGGCCTTCGGCCTCGGCCTGCGCCTTCACGAGACCCGAACCGGGCACGACCATCGCGAGCTTGATGTTTCTCGCCACCTTGCCGCCGATCTTGCGCACCACGGCGGCGGCCTCGCGCAGGTCTTCGATGCGGCTGTTGGTGCACGAGCCGATGAAGACCTTGTCGACGAACACGTCGGCGAGCGGCTTGTTGGGCTCCAGGCCCATGTAGGCGAGAGCGCGTTCGATAGCGCCGCGCTTGGCAGCGTCTTTCTCGCGGTCCGGATCGGGCACGCGGTCTTCGATCGACAGCACCATCTCCGGGCTGGTGCCCCAGGTGACCTGCGGGCGCAGCGTCGATGCGTCGATCTCGACCACGGTGTCGAACCTGGCACCCGGGTCGGAGCGCAGCGTGCGCCAAAGCGCAGCCGCCTGATCCCAGGCCACCCCCGTCGGCGCGAACGGCCTGCCGCGCACGTACTCGATCGTCTTCTCGTCCACCGCCACCAGGCCGGCACGCGCACCCGCTTCGATGGCCATGTTGCACACCGTCATGCGCCCTTCCATCGACAAGGCGCGGATCGCGCTGCCGCCGAACTCGATGGTGTGGCCGGTACCGCCCGCGGTGCCGATGCGGCCGATGATCGCGAGCACGATGTCCTTGGCGCTGCAGCCGCGCGGCAGCGTGCCTTCGACCTTCACGAGCAGGTTCTTCGCTTTCCTGGCCAACAGCGTCTGCGTGGCCAGCACATGCTCGACCTCGCTGGTGCCGATGCCATGCGCCAGCGCGCCGAAAGCGCCGTGCGTGGAGGTGTGCGAATCGCCGCAGACCACCGTCATGCCCGGCAACGTGGCGCCTTGCTCGGGGCCGATGACGTGCACGATGCCCTGGCGCTTGTCGAGGAAAGGAAAGTAAGCCGCGGCACCAAAGGCTTTGATGTTCGCGTCCAGCGTGACGATCTGCAGGCGGCTGATCTTGTCGCGGATGCCGTCGTAGCCCTCGGCCCAGCCCGTGGTGGGCGTGTTGTGGTCGGCGGTGGCGACGATGGAGCTGTTGCGCCAGACCTTGCGGCCCGCGAGGCGCAGGCCTTCGAAGGCCTGCGGGCTGGTCACTTCGTGCACCAGGTGGCGGTCGATGTAGAGCACCGCGGTGCCGTCGTCTTCAGTGTGCACGACATGCTCGTCCCAGAGCTTGTCGTAGAGGGTGCGCGCAGTCATGGCGTGGATTCTCCCGGAAGTGCAAGGCCCCCCTGGGCGGTGCCGTTGGCGCCGCCGTGGCCGGGCTGGCGAGCCAGACCCGCTGTCACTGCAACTCGATGCCCGCCTTCTTCACGAGCGTGGCGTACTTCGCCGTCTCGCTCTTGAAGTAGGCCTGCGCCGCCTCGGGCGTGCCGACGTTGATGACGTTGCC
>JANNQO010000188.1:0-30773 GCA_031400795.1 Rubrivivax sp.
CAGCAGCGTGCGGCCGCAGCACAGCGGCCGCCCGTTGCGCCGCGGTACATGCACCGCGTAGCCGGCCGCCTGCATCACGCGCACGGCGGCCACCGCGTTTTCGCTGTCGAACTGGCCGTTGAAGGTGTCGACTAAAAGCACCACGCCCTTGTCGGCAGCGAGCGCCTCGTCACGCGTGGCGAGCTTCAACGACGCTGCCTGGGCCCAGAAGGTGTCGCGCCGAAAGGCCGGCAGCGTGCGCTGCGCCGCCAGGCCAAACAGCAGCTCGCCGTAAGCGCGCAGCCGCGGCGAGCGGTTGCGCCAATTGGCCAGCGCCGCCAGGCCCGGCGTGCGGCTGATGCGGTGGGTAAGCTCGGGCAACCGCGCCAGCAGCCGGTCGCGGCGTGTCAGGCCGTGGACCTGTTTGGCGTGGTGCAGCCACTCGATCTTCATCCGCGCCATGTCCACGCCGGTCGGGCAATCGCGCTTGCAGCCTTTGCAGCCGACGCACAGGTCCATCGCGTCGCGCACCGCGTCGCCGGTGAACGCATCCGGTCCGAGTTGGCCGGACAGCGCCAGCCGCAGCGTGTTGGCACGCCCGCGCGTCAGGTGCTGCTCGTCGCGGGTGACGCGGTAGCTCGGGCACATCGTGCCGGCGTCGAACTTGCGGCAGTGGCCGTTGTTGTTGCACATCTCCACGGCCTTGGCGAGGCCGGCCGCCGCGTCACCGCCGCTGCCCGGCGCGCTGATGGCCTCGGTGCGCGCATCGTTTTGCACATTCCACGCCGACCAGTCGAGCACGGGCTTCAGCGCGATGGTGCGGTAGGCGGGTGGAAAACGGAACAGCGCGGTGTCGTCCATCTTCGGCGGGTCGACGATGCGCTTCGGGCAGAACAGGTTCTGCGGATCGAGTGCCTGCTTGATCGCGCGGAAAGCGTCGTCGAGCTTCGGGCCGAACTGCCAGTGGATCCACTCGCCGCGGCACAAGCCGTCGCCATGTTCGCCGCTGTACGCGCCCTTGAACTTGCGCACGAGCAGCGAGGCCTCTTCGGCAATCAGGCGCATCTTCTGCGCGCCGTCGCGCCGCATGTCCAGGATCGGCCGCACGTGCAGCGTGCCCACCGAGGCGTGCGCGTACCAGGTGCCGCGCGTGCCGTGTTTCGTGAAGACCTCGGTCAACGCCGCGGTGTACTCGGCCAGATGCTCCAGCGGCACGGCGCAGTCTTCGATGAAGCTCACCGGCTTGCCGTCGCCCTTCAGGCTCATCATGATGTTGAGACCTGCCTTGCGCACTTCCCACAGCGCCTTCTGCGCCACCTCGTCGGGCATCTTCACCACCGATTTCGGAAGCTGCAGATCGCCCATCAGTTGATCGAGATGATCGAGCTTGCTCAGCAGCGCCGCGCGCTCCTCGCCGGCGAACTCGACGAGCAGGATCGCCTCGGGCATCGGGCCGGCGATCAACGCGGCATCGATGACCGGCCTGAACGCCGGATTGGCGCGCGCCAGCTCGATCATCGTGCGATCCACCAGCTCCACCGCGGTGGGCCCGAGCTTGACGATGTGCTGCGCCGCATCCATCGCCGCTTGGAAGCCGGGGAAGTTCACGACGCCCAGCACCTTGTGCGCGGGCAGCGATGCGAGCTTCAACGTCAGCGACTTCGTGAAGCCGAGCGTGCCTTCGGCACCGACGAACAGGTGCGCGAGGTTGACGCTGCCGTCGCCGGTGTACGGCTTCTCGCTCCGCGGCCGGAAGATGTCGAGGTTGTAGCCGCCCACGCGGCGCAGCGCGCGCGGCCACTGTGCATCGATCTCTTCGCGATGCGACTCGGCCAGCTGCTGGACGAAACGGCCGATCTCGGCGGCGCGTCCTTCGAGCGCCGGCAGCGGCCCGAAACGCTGCACGCTGCCGTCGGCGAGGAACATCTCGGCGCCCAGCACGTTGTGCACCATGTTCCCGTACGCGATCGATCGTGAGCCGCACGAGTTGTTGCCCGCCATGCCGCCCAGCGTGGCCTGCGCGCTGGTCGAGACGTCGACCGGGAACCACAGGCCGTGGCGCTTCAGCTGTGCGTTCAGGTGGTCGAGCACCAGGCCGGGCTGCACGGTGGCTTCGGCGCGTTCGACGTTCAGGTCGAGCAGCTCTCGCAAGTGTTTGCTGGTGTCGATGACCAGGCATTCGCCCACCGTCTGCCCGCATTGGCTGGTGCCGCCGCCACGTGGCAGCACGGGGGCCTGCAGCTCGCGCGCGATGGCCAGTGCCGCTTGCACATCGGCATCGTCCTGCGGCACGAAGACGCCGATCGGCATCTGCTGGTAGATCGACGCGTCGGTGGCGTAGCGGCCGCGCGAGGCGATGTCGAACATCAGTTCGCCACGACACTCGCGGCGCAGCCGCGATTGCAGCTCCTCGCGGCGCAGCCGCGATTGCAACTCCCGGCGGCGCAGCCGTGATTGCAGCTCTTCGCGGCGCAGTGGGTCGTGCAGCTCAGCGTTCATGGGCCATGGCTCCCGGGCATTTTGTATGCAGAATCTCAAGCTCTGCGGACTCAGGAGCCCTTCGTGATCGCCCTCGACCAGCATCCCAGCGGCCGCCACTTCCTGCAGATTCCGGGGCCGAGCCCCGTGCCCGATCGCATCCTGCGGGCGATCAGCCTGCCCACCATCGACCACCGCGGCCCCGAGTTCGGCGTGCTGGGGCGCCAGGTGCTGGAGGGCATCGCGAAAGTCTTCCAGACGATCCACCCGGTGATCATCTACCCCGCCTCGGGCACCGGCGCTTGGGAAGCGGCGCTCGTCAACGTGCTCTCACCGGGCGACCGCGTGCTGATGGTCGAGACCGGCCACTTCGCCTCGCTGTGGCAGAAGATGGCCACGCGCCTGGGGATCGACGCCGAGTTCCTCACGCTGCCCGGCATCGATGCCGAAACCGGCTTGCCGAACGCGTGGCGCCACGGCGTGCCGGCCGAACTTGTCGAGCAGCGCTTGCGCGACGACCGCGAACAGCGCATCCGCGCCGTCTGCGTGGTGCACAACGAAACTTCGACCGGCGTGACCTCCGACATCGCCGCGGTGCGCCGCGCGATCGATACCGCGCGCCATCCGGCCTTGTTGATGGTCGACACGATCTCCGGCCTGGCGAGCGCCGATTACCGGCACGACGAATGGGGCGTGGACGTGGCGATCAGCGGCTCGCAAAAGGGTCTGATGCTGCCGCCGGGCATCTCGTTCAACGCACTCTCGCCGAAAGCACTCGAAGCGAGCAAGACCGCGCAGCTGCCGAAGGCCTACTGGGGCTGGGACGAGATCGTCGCGATGAACAAGGACGGCTACTGGCCTTACACGCCGAACACCAACCTGCTCTACGGCCTGGCCGAGTCACTCGACATGCTGCTCGGCCAGGGACTGCCGAAAGTCTTCGCGCGCCACCGGCGCTGGGCCGCCGGCGTGCGCGCAGCGGTCGCCGCTTGGGGCCTTCCGATCCAATGTGCCGACCCGGCGGTGTATTCACCCGTGCTCACCGGCGTGGTCACGCCGGCGGGCGTCGACGCCGACGCGCTGCGCCAGCTGATCCACCAGCGCTTCGACCTGTCGCTGGGCACCGGACTGTCGAAGATCAAGGGCCGCATGTTCCGCATCGGCCACCTCGGCGACTGCAACGACCTGACGCTGATGGCCACGCTCGCCGGCGTGGAGATGGGCTTCAAGCTCAGCGGCGTGCCCATGAAAGCCAGCGGCGTGCAGGCCGCGATTGACCATTTCAGCCAGACCACCGGAGACACCCCATGAAGCGCCGCCAACTGATCCTGTCCACAGCCGCCGCCACACTCGCCGCGCCGCGTGTCTTCGCGCAAAGCTGGCCGAGCGGCCCGGTGAAGATCATCGTCGGCTTCCCGCCCGGCGGCGGCACCGACATCCTGGCTCGCGTACTGGCCGCCAAGCTCGCGCCGATGTGGGGCCAGCAGGTGATCGTCGAGACCAAGGCCGGCGCGGCAGGTGTGCTCGCGGCGGAGTTCACCGCGCAGCAGCCCGGCGACGGCAGCATCCTCATGATGGCGCACATCAACAGCCACGGCCTGGCGCCCGCCTTGCAGCCCAAGCTGCGCTACAGCGTCGAGCGCGATTTCGTGCCCATCGTGCTGGTCGGCGTGACGCCGAACCTGCTGGTCGCCGGCACGATGCAGGCGGCGAAGACCGTGCCCGACATCGTCGCGCTGTGCAAGGCCCAGCCGGGCAAGGTGAGCTTCGGCTCGGCGGGCCAGGGCTCGGCGCAGCACATGGCGCTCGAACTCTTCAAGCTGCAAGCCAAGGTCGATACGCTGCACATCCCCTACAAAGGCAGTGCGCCGCTGCTCGTGGACCTGATCGGCGGGCAGATCCAGTACAGCTTCGAAACGATGACGGCGGCCACGCCGCACGTGGCCAGCGGCAAGGTGCTGGCCATCGCGCAGACCCGCGCCACACGCGCCAAGGGCCACCCGAGCGTGCCGACGATGCACGAGCTCGGCTTCCCCGGATTCGACGCCAGCACCTGGTACGGGCTGGCCGGCCCGGCCAAGCTTCCGGCGGGCGTCGTGAAGCGCATCAACGACGACGTGAACAAGGCGCTGGCGATGCCCGACGTGCAGGAGCGGCTGGACGCCTCGGGCGCTGAAGACGGCGGCGGCACGCCGGAGAAGTTCGCTCAGTTCATCCAGAGCGAGATCGCGAAGTGGACGAAGGTGGTGAAAGACGCGGGGGTCAAGCTGGAGTCTTGAGCACGCCGGGCTCGACGCACTTGCCATGTGGTCGCGCCCTTGCTCGGGTCAGCTCAGGGCAGGGCTTCAGCGAGGGGACAGTGCGCCCAGCGCAATCTGTACAGGGTAGCGGCTGGCGGCTTGCGGACCCTTCGTGTCGAACACCTGGCAGGCACCGGTGTCGGACACGATCCACACCTCGACGGCGCCGGCCGCGAGATAGGCGCGCGTCTTCATTTCCATTTCGGCGTCCGAGTTCGACGCGGAACGAACCTCGACACAGATTTCAGGCGCTTGTGGCAGCGGCGTTGCGTCGCCATGGCGGGCAACGAACTCGGGCGACGCCCAGGCCACGTCGGGCACACGAACCCCCTCGGTGGTGGCAACCGGGCATTCCGTCATCACGGTGCCCGCAGGAAGCTGGCTTGCGAGCGCGAGTACCACGCCAGCCTGGAAACGTGCATGTCGGGTGCTGGCGGGACTCATCTCAATCGTCCCGTACGCGTTGAGTTCTATTTTGTAGGGCAAATCGCGCAATCCGGGGTCGTTGCACAACTCGGCCCAACGCAGCGCCAGTGCTTCGTGTGAAGTGATTTGTCCCATGGCGAATGCCTCGCGAAACGACGTTCGAGTATAGGTGTGCGTCGTGCCGCGACACGCCTACCCGCGCCGGCTCGGGCCGGGCTTCTTGGCAGCCTGGCTCGACTTGGCAACACGCGATCCGGCCGGTGCCGGCGCTGTCTTGCCAGCGCGCAATTGGCGGTCGACGTTCGGTGGCTTGCTCGACGAGGCGGTCTTCTTCGCCGGTTTCTTGCGCTTTGCGGCGATGGCCTTGGGCGGCGCGGCGAGCGTTTTCGGGGCTGCAACTTTCTTCGGCACCGCGGCAACTCTCTGCGTCGCAACGGCTTTCACCGGCCGCACCGGTTTGCCGGGTGAGGCCCGCGGCGGCGCCGCTTCATCGATCTCGATACCGAACACGTCACCCAGCTGCGCCGCGTCGAGCACCTTGCCGGCCGCCGGGCCTGCGCCCGATCCCGGGATCGCCACGCCTGCCTGCGCGACCAGATCCTTGGCGTCGACGCGGCGCAGCTGAAACAACAATTCCGGCTGCTGGTCCAGGCGCGCGCCAACACCATACAGGACCGCGGCGACGTGCTTGCACATCTCCGCCCAGTCCGGGCAACTGCAGCTCAGTTTGATTTCGCGCGGCGCCGGAAACAACCCCGTGCCGGGACGGCAGATGCGTTCCATCACGGCCTTCGACAGGCGCCCTTGCAGCAGTTCGACCAATGAGTCGATCGACGCCGCGCACTCGGCGCTGATGGCCCGCCATTGGGCGTCGGGGACCGCGGCCACCGTCACCACGACTTGGTACAAATTCGAGCCGACGACCTGCGCGTGAACTTCGCCTGCGCCGATCTTCAGGTCGATCACCGAGCCGTTGCGCACGTAGGTGCGCCCACGCGGCAGGCGGTTCGAGTAGTCGCTGTAGCGCTCCAGGTTGTCGCACCAGGCGCGGCCCCAGAAGGTCTTGGCGATGGCGCCGCGCGAGGCGCTCACCGGCACCAGCGCAGCGCCTGTCTTCGCGGTCTTGGCGGCGACCTGCTGCGCCTTGCGGCGGCGTACGGCGACCGGGACATAAGGTTTCCAACCCCCGTAATAACTCATTCAAATTGGCTCCAATTGGCGAGTGGGCGGGTGGGTGGGCGGGCACTACGCTTCTTGCGCCGCGTGGATGTCGAGTTTCACCAAGTCCAGCAATTCGCGGTCGCTCATTTCCGTGAGCTGGAGCTCATGCCCGCCTTCGAGCACGTCCTTGACCAGCGTTTGTTTGGATTCGATCAGCGCGTCGATGCGCTCTTCGACCGTGCCTTTGCAGATGAACTTGTGCACCAGCACGTTACGCTGCTGGCCGATGCGGAACGCCCGATCCGTCGCTTGATTCTCGACCGCCGGGTTCCACCAGCGATCGAAGTGAATCACGTGCGAGGCGGCGGTGAGGTTCAGGCCGGCGCCGCCGGCCTTCAGCGACAGCACGAAGAACGGTGTCAGCTCGTCGTTCTGAAAGGTCCTGACCAGCTCGCGGCGCTGCGCAACCGGTGTACCGCCGTGCAGCACCAGCCCGGCGCGGCCGAACACGGCGCCAAGAAACGCCGCCAGCGGCAAGGTCGCTTCGCGAAACTGGGTGAACACGAGCGCCTTCTCCTGCTTGGCCGCAATGACCTCGGCCAATTCGCGCAGGCGCGCGAACTTGCCGCTGTCGCTTTCGCCCCATGCCGAATCGCCGAGCCATAACGAGGGGTGGTTGCAGATCTGCTTGAAGCGCATCAGCGTCGCGAGCACGAGACCTTTGCGCGCGATGCCGTCGGCGTCTTCGAGCGCCGCCGCGAGTTCGCGCACCGCCTGTTCGTACAACGCGGCCTGCGCCGGCCGCAGCAGGCACCAGGCTTTGAGTTCAGTCTTGTCGGGCAGGTCGGCGATCACGCTCTTGTCGGTTTTCAGGCGGCGCAGGATGTAGGGCCGCACCAGTTCGCGCAAGGGGCCGTAGTGCCCGGATTTGGCCAGGCGCCGCGAGAAGTCGGCGAACACCTTGCCCGAGCCCAACAGGCCGGGATGGGTGAAGTCGAAAATGGACCACAGGTCGGACAGGCGGTTTTCGACCGGCGTGCCGGTGAGCGCAATGCGTGTTCGGGCTTTGAGTGTTTTCACCTGGCGTGTCTGCTGCGCGCCCGGATTCTTGATCGCCTGCGCTTCGTCGAGCACGGCCAGGCGCCAGTCCATGGCCGCCAGCGCCGCAGCGCGCGCCAGCGTGGCGTAACTCGTGATCACCAGGTCGAAGCGTTGCAGCTGCGGGGCCTCGAGCGCGCGGATTTCGGATGCCGGCAGGTAGGCAGGGTGCACGATCAGCAGCCGCAGGCTGGGCGCGAAACGTTCGGCCTCGGCTGCCCAGTTGGCCAGCAGCGACGCCGGAACGACCAGCAGGCTCGGGCCCGCGAGCGGCTCCTCGCGTGCGAGCACCAGCAGCAGCGCCAGCACCTGGATGGTCTTGCCCAGCCCCATGTCATCGGCCAGGCAGGCACCCAGCCGCAGGCGGCACAGCAGGTACAACCAGCGCACGCCGGCCTCCTGGTAGGGTCGCAACGTGGCCTCGAGCAACGCGCCCGCACTCACCGCGGCCAAGCCCTCGGGTTGACGCAAGCCGCGCAGCGTCTCGGCCAACCAGGGGCCGGCGATCAGCTCAGACCAGTCGGCGTCCGCCGCGTCGTCGGCATCATCCGCGGGGTCGAGCGCAGCACCGGTCACCAGCCGCAGCGCCTCGGCGAAGGCCAGCCCGCTCTTCGCCGCCACCTGCTCGATCGCCTGGAAGCGCTCCAGCAAGCGCTGGAGTCTTTTTCGATCGACCTCGATCCAGCGGCCGCGCAGCAGTTGCAGGCCATCGCCGCCGGCCAACAGCGCCTGGACTTCGGAGTCGTCGAGCGATTCGCCGTCGAGGCTGACACGCATGTTGAAGTCGAGCAGCGCGTCGTGCCCCAGCAGCGACGGCGGCCGCTCGCCGACGCTGGCGGTGACGCGCGGTCGCGCCGGCCGCCCGCCCGGCCAGGAGCCCGGCGCACGCACCACGATGCCCGCCGCCTGCAGCTTGGGCGTGTCGGCGAGGAAGCGCAGCGCGTCGGCCGGCGCCCAGCGCAGCGGATGGTAGATCTCGCCTTGCACCACCATCTCTTGCACCCAGGGGCATTGTTCGGCAGCGCGCTGCACCGGCATCAACAAATTCAGCAGGCGCGAGCGGCTCGTGCCATCGGCGTATTCCGCGAGGGCTCTGGACAGCGGCAGATGCTGCGCCGCGCCACGCGCCGACAGGCGCGATGTGTACGTGGCGAGAAACGCGAAGGGTGCCTCGGGGTCCTTGCGGTTCTCCGCCAGGTTGAAATGCACCCGGCCCACCAGGTTCCAGGCCGCGTGGCGTGCCTTGAGAAACTCCTGCAGCGAGGCCTTGGAGGCGGCGAGTTCGGATTGCAGGGCGGCATCGAGTTCGGCCCACAGGTCGGCCAGCAGCGGCGCACTCAATGTCTCCACGCCGATCATCGGCGGGGCATCGTGGATCAGCGTGAGCAGGCTCATCTCGCCGGGCGGCACGGCGACGACATCCCCGCCCTGCGCAGTGGCGCAAACACAGGTCACATAGCGCGCCGCGAAATCGCGCCACCAACCCCAGGCGGGCGGCAGGATGGTCCCGACCTGCTCGGCTCCCAGCAGCAACAAGCCCTGCCCGGCGCCCAGCGCGAACGCACCGGCCAGACGCTGCTCGAGCGCGGCCGGCAGCGGCGGCGCATCGGCCTGCGGCGTCGCACGCAGATGGCCCAGCGGCGTCAGCAGGGGTGCCAGGCCGCCCGCGCTCATGGCGATGGACGGGTAGCCGGGCCGCGAGAGCCTCGGGGCACGGGCAATCGGATCAGCGCGGATGAGCGCGGGACGCATTCACACAATTGATTTTGGATGGCCGCCCCTTGATCACTCAATCATGCCATCGGCGCGCGGCGGGTGAAGCTGGAGTCGTGCACGCCCGGCTGCCGTTCGCCGCCTTTGGCAAGCCGTAAGGAGCGCAGCGCCCCATCCGACCCAGCGGCAACGCAGCGCAGCTGGCTTCGCTGCTGCGCGCGACGGCTGGAGACAACGATGGGTGCGTTCGTTCGTTGGTGCGGTCGCGCTGGCATTGGCGGTCGCCGGCATCGGGTCAAGCGCCGCCGACACGGCCAAGCCGGCGCAGAAGGCCGGCGCGAGCAAGCCCGCCTCGGCGCCGCGCGCGGCGTTTCTTCCGCTGGCCGACTTCTACACCTTGCTGGATATCGATCGAAAGCGCTCCGAGCGCGCCCTCGAACGCATCAGCGCCGGTTGGCGCGACGGCTACGCGCCGATGCTGCTCGAGATGCTCGGCTTCATGCCCGATTCGTCGGTGCAGCGCCGCGTCGTCGAGCTTCTCGTCAAGGTGTCGGGCCGCTCCGCCGGCGACGTCAACGAACTGTACGAATGGCTGTGGTCGATCGATCCGGTAGCGCATCCCGAGTACAGCGAATTCAAGGCCGCGGTCTACGAAGGCATCGACCCGCGCTTTCGCGAGTACTTCGACAAGCGTCCGAAGACGAGCATTCGGCTCGACGAGATCCGCTGGGGCGGGGTACGCCGCGACGGCATCCCGCCGCTGAAGAATCCGAAGATGATCGCCGCCACCCAGGCAAGCTGGCTCGGCGACGACGACATCGTCTTCGGCGTGGCGATCGACGGCGACGTACGCGCCTACCCCAAACGCATCCTCGCCTGGCACGAGATGTTCAAAGACCGCATCGCCGGGCGCGAACTGAACGGCGTCTATTGCACTTTGTGCGGCTCGATGATCCTGTATGACGCGAGCGCCAACGGCGTGCACCACGAACTCGGCACGAGCGGCTTCCTGTATCGCTCCAACAAACTGATGTACGACCATGCGACCAAATCGATGTGGTCCACCTTGACCGGCACGCCTGTCGTCGGCGCATTGGTCGGCAAGGGCATCGAGCTGCGGACTCTGTACGTGGTGACGACGACGTGGAAGGAGTGGAAGAAACGCCACCCGCAGACGAGCGTGCTTTCGCTGGACACGGGGCACCTGCGCGACTACGCCGAGGGCGCCGCCTATCGCGACTATTTCGCCACCGACCGCTTGATGTTCAACGTACCCAAGCAGGACCGGCGGCTGGCGAACAAGGCCGAAGTGCTGGCTCTGCGATTTGCCGATGTGCCGGGCGAACAGCTTGCGATCGCGGCCGACTTTCTGGCCACGCATCCGGTGCACCACGACCGTATCGGGCGCCGTGAGTTCGTCGTGCTCACCGATGCCGGGGGCGCCAATCGTGTCTATGAAGCGACTGCCGTGCGCATCGCACACTGGAACGGCGACGACGCCGCGCGCGACGCCCAGGGTGGCGATTGGAAAGTCGAGGAAGGCCAGCTCAGCGGGCCGAAAGGGCAGACGTTGCAGCGCCTGCCGGCGCACCGCGCGTTCTGGTTCGGCTGGTACGCGGCGTATCCGAACACGCGGCTCGTCAAGTAGCTGCCGCAGGACTGCTGCAACGCTGCCGCAACGGCTGTGTCGCAGCATGAAGGCTCTTCAACACACAGGAGCCCGACATGTCCCGATTCCTCAACCCAGCCGTTGGAGCCCTGGCGGTAGCGCTCGGCTGCATGGCGACAGTGGCAGGTGCTCAGCTGCCGCCCATCGCAGGCACATTCACGATGGTCTCGCCGGCACTTCCATTGGCCAACGAGTTCACGTGCACGGTGACCAACGTGTCGAGTCAGCCGGTGACACTGAACCTGCTGCAGATCGTCGAGGACGGAGCGATCCGCCCCAATGTGCACTCTTCCTGCGCCGGCACGCTGGCCGCGGGCGAGCGCTGCACGGTTCGAACGGAGGTCTACACATATCGCGGCGCGGTTGTGCCGCACTGCCGCGCGCGGTTCACTGGCACCCAGGAGGCCGCCTTGGTCGGGTCGCTGCGCAGCAGCTACACGTACACCGGAACCTACTACGACCTGGCGGTGGTTCCACTGCAATTGCTCAGGGGTGTCACGCTGGCAACGGCGACCCACCCGTGAACTGACGCCTCCACCTCAGACTTCAGGAGTCTTTTGATGAACCACCGCCTCAACATCGCCCGCGCAGCGATCGCCGCAGCCCTCTTCGGCGCGGCAACTGCAGCCCTTGCCCAGACCTACACCTTGATGTCCCCGCCGCTGCCGTGGGCCCACCAGTACCTGTGCACGTTGACCAACGTGTCGAACCAGTCGGTGACGGTGCTAAAGATGGAGATCGTCGACCGAGGCACGGTCTACTGGGATGGCGGCTCGTCTTGCACGGGCGCCTTGGCTGCGGGCAAGCGTTGCGTCAACCAGAGCCCTTTCGGCAGCAGCGTGTCCAAACAGCCCTATTGCCGCGTGCAATACACCGGCACCGAAGGTGCCCTTGTCGCTTCTTTCTACGGCAACTATCACAACCACGTCGGCGGCACCCCGGGCGCTGTGACCGCGGTTCTGCTGCAACCGATGAAGACGATTCCCTTGGCAACGGCAAACTGACCCGGGCGCGTACGCCACGGCAACGCGCGCTGGCGTCATCGCGCCGATGAGGTCCGGACGCAGCCGGTCCCCGCGTCCCAGGGGCGATCACGAAGTCTTTGTTCGCGCTGAAGGGCCCCACGGACTTGCCCTTGCAGCAGGGCAGCAGGTTCGGCTGAAGTCGCCCACCTAAAACGTCGGGGGGCGCTGGCCTGCTGTTGCGATCTTCACTCCGTCGTGGCCGCTTCGGGGCGCGGAACTCGTCATCACCAAGCAAGGACGGCCGACACGGCTCGCCGGACGATGTTCATGCCCGAGGAGAGACGCGATGAACTTGCTTGACCTTGACCGCGCGCGCACTGCGGTGTCGCAACCGTTCGGTCCGATCGTCATGGCCTGCGGCGTCGGCCATGGCCCCACGACACTGGCCGCCTTTGACACCGCCTTGCTCGACGCCGGTGTGGCCAACTACAACCTGATCTGCCTGTCGTCGGTGATCCCGCCCGGCAGCGTCATCGAACGCCGGCGCTGGCACACGCCGCCGCAGGAATGGGGCCAACGTCTGTATTGCGTGATGTCGCAGATGCGCGAAGACCGGCCGGGTCACGCCGTGCACGCGGGCATCGGCTGGGTGCGCGATGACGACGCTGGCCATGGCCTGTTCGTCGAATTGCACGACGACGAGCGCAGCAGTCTCGAGCGCGATCTGCAGGCGACGCTCGAGACGATGCAGCGCAACCGCGGCATGGCCCTGGGTGCGGTGCACACCGAGATCGCCAGCGCGCGTTGTGACGGGGTGCCGGTGTGCGCATTGGTGATCGCGGTCTACGCCGCACAAGCCTGGTGAGCACCCTGCACGGCGGCGTACGCAGCTGGCGCGAACGAGGCATCCAGACCCTGTGCTTCGAAGGCCTCGGCCTGGCCATCGTGGCGCCACTCTACGGCTGGGCGGTCGGCGCCGGGGCCGGCGAGTCGTTCAGCCTCGTCGCCGCGCTGTCGCTGGTGGTGATGGCCTGGTCGGCGGCTTTCAATACGACCTTCGACATCGTCGAGTTTCGGCTGACCGCGCGCGTGGCGAGCGCGCGTCCGCGCTCGCTGCGCGTCATGCACGCGATCGGCTTCGAAACCACCACCATGGGCTTCAGTGTCCCGGTCATCTTTGCGATGAGCAGCCATACCTGGATGCAGGCGCTGCAGGCCGACGTGGCGCTGACCCTGGCGTATGTCGTTTACGCCTACGTCTTCCATGGGCTCTACGACCGATGGCGCCCCGTGGGCCGCGAATTCGGTGCGGCCGCCACACCCCCCTAGAAGTGAAGCCGGTGCGCGAGGCATGTCCGGCGCGGACCCGGGGGCTCGTCTAAACCGGTATCGCGGCCTTTCGCGCCGTACGCTGGAGCAGCCCGTGGCGAAGACTCTGAATGGCAAGGTCCGCAACAAGTCCGCCGAACCGATGCAGGGCTACACCGTCGCGTGGAGCCTGGCCGAGCGCGTGGGTGACAAGCTGCAGCGTCCGGCGCGCCTCAGCGCAGCGCTCGAAGGGCACGGCAAGGAGTTGACGTTCAGGATGGCACTGCCCGCGTCGGCGCTGCTCGGGCCATCGCGCTTCGAGGTGCTGGCGCCCAGCGGCAACCTGGCCGGTGAACTCGAACTCGACGAAAAGGGAACGTCGCTCGTCATCGAGCAAGGGCTGGTCGTGATCGAAGCCAGCGCCTTGCCGCCCGGCCGCCTGAGCCCGAGCGAAGACCCGCTGCTCGGCCGCAGCGCCAATGTCACCGGCCTCGTGCTGCGCGTGTCCGATGGCAGCAAGGTCGCCGGCGTGCAGGTTTTCGTCTGGGGTCGCCGCAAGGAAACCGAGCAGCCGCTGCTGTTGTTGACGGCGCAGACCGACGCCGCCGGCTACTTCTTCGGCGAGCGCCCCTCGCTGCCCGTGGCCACGGCCTGGGCCACGGTGGCAGGGCACGCCGAGATCGTGGCCATCGTGCTCGATGCGGCCGGCCAGCTGCCGGCAAAGATCGTCATCGGCCTGGCGTCGGCGCGCAGCGACGGCGCCAAAGACCCCTGCGCCTGCGACACAAGCCTGGCGCTGCCGCGGGCGCCTGACGCGCAGATGCTCGCCACCTCGGAAGCCTATGCGCAGGACCTCGGCCGTTGCGTGGACTTCACGGTGCCCAACCGCGCGCTGGAGGAGCACAGCTACACGCTGGTGCTGCGCACCACCGACCCCGAGATCCAGGGCCTGACGATGCCGCCGCCACCCCGGCAGACGCAGATCGGCTCGCTGATCGACACCTATCACACCTACGGTATTTCGCTCGACGAACTGACCGCCCGCGCGCCCAACGGGGCGACGCAGGGCGAAGCGCGCTCCACCGACGCGAACGAAGCCCGCGCGGCCGGCTCGAGACCCGGTGTGCCGCCCACGGTCGAACGCGCGCTGAGCCAGATCCGCTTCGGCACCGAAACCGCAGCGCAGGCCGCGTGGTCCAAGACCGCGCCGGGCCGCGCGCCGCTCAACGCAGGCAACCCGGTGGACTGGGACAACGAGCCCACCTTCTATCAGGCCACGACCATCGCGCACGGCCACCTGCTGCAAGTCAAGCAGGTGTTCAAGGCCAACGGCTACTCGCGCGGCGAGCTGCTGTACAGCCTGGCGCTGGCGCCGCTGCAGAAGAAGCAGATCGTCGTCATCGACTGGGACCGGCGCGAGACCGCGTCGCGCAGCGAGATGCTGGCCAGCGAGGAGAGCCTGCAGTCCGAATTGACCCACGACCGCACGATCAGCGACATCGTCGATGCGACGCTGGAGGAGACGATGCGCGGCGGCTCGACGGCCCACACCAAGGGCCGCGGCGGCGCGGTCGGTGCGGGCCTGGCGATCCCGATCGGCCCGGTGGTGATCCCGCTGTTCGGCGGCTTCGCTGCCGGCGGTACCGACTCCAACTCGTCGGCCTGGCAGGACAGCGGCCGCGACCTGGCGATGAGCTCGCTCAACACCTTGTCGGACGCCACGATGCAGGCCGCCTCGGCGCTGCGCCGCCAACGCGCCACCGTCGTGCAGCAGGCGCGCCAGGGCGAGAGGAACACCGTCACCAGCGAAGTCATCGCCAACAACAACCACTGCCACGCGATGACGGTGGAGTACTTCGAGGTACTGCGCCATTTCATCGTCGAGACCCGGCTGGCCGATGTGCGCGAGTGCCTGTGGGTGCCGCTTCTGATGACGCGCTTCGACGAGGCCAAAGTGCTGCGCTGGCGCGAGCCGCTGTTGCGCGGGTTGCGCGATCTGCGGCTGCTGCGCGCCTTCGATTCCGTCGAGCGCCAGCTCAACACCGCCTTCTACGCCGACTTCCCGGCCGCGCGTTATGCCGACGAGCCCCTCACCGAGTTGTGGGGCGAACTCGGCATCTCGTTCCAGATCCCGCGCCCGGGCGACGACGCAGACGGTGGCCTGGTGCCGGAGAACTGGAACGCCTACGCGCCGCTGCTGTGGGATACGCCGGAGTCGATCTTCGGCAGCTATTTCGGCGGGCTCCGCGCGGCCGAGCGCGAAGCCAGCTTCAAGGCCAATGTCGCACCGCGCCTGGCCGAAGCCTTCTGCGACCAGTTGAGGTTCTACGCCAACGACGAGACCAGCGGCAACCGCACGCGAATTCAACTCGATGCCACGCTTGCGGCCGACTACCGCGAGGGCGTGCCGCTGGCGGTGAGCGTGCGCATGCAAGCCGCGCTGCCGCCCGGGCTGCAGCGCGCGGCCATCCAGTCGATCGAGATCGAAAGTGACGTTGCGCTGCCGGCCTACAGCAAGGTCATCCTCGAGCACGGCACGCTGCGCTACCGCACCGAGCATCTCGAGCATGTGCTGTTCACCCGTGGCAGTATCGACAACGACATCAAGGCCGGCGACGACGCGGTCTTCATCCCGTGCCCGCTGTCGACCAAGGAGCTGAGCAACCCGCGCCAGGAGGACGATGAACTCGCCGCGCGGCTGGTGGCGCACCTGAACGAGCATCTGGAGTACTACCACAAGGTGATCTGGATGTTCATGGACCCGGACCGGCGCTACATGCTGCTGGACGGCTTCGTCGCACCGCACTCCGGCGGGCGCAGTGTGGCCACGGTGTGCGAGAACCGCATCGCCGCCATCATCGGCAACAGCCTGGTGCTGCCGGTGGCCGCCGGCTTCGCGCTGGACCCTGTGTTTCGCCGCTCGCGTGACGGCGAGCGCCCGAAGAGCCTGCTCGAGCATTACGCACCACAGCGAGCGCTGCCGCCGCTGCGCATCAGCATGCCGAGCAAGGGTGTGTTTGCCGAAGCGGTGCTTGGCGGGTGCAACAGCTGCGAGAAGATGGACGACTCGCGGTTCTGGAAATTCGAGGAGCATCCGTCGCCCAACGAACCCACGCCGATCAACCCGGTGGGCACCGGCTCGCTGGCGCAGCCCGCGCCCAACCTGTCGCCCATGCCGTTCACGGCGCCGATCATCGCGATGCAGACCGCGCCGCCGGCACCCGACCCGATGGGCTTGTCCAGCGCGGTGCAGCTGCTGGGCGCGAGCAATCTGTTCAAGGACATCACCGGCTTGCAGGGCAACCAGCAGAACGCCGCGGCGGCGCTGAGCGGTGCGATGTCGGCTGCCACGCAGATGGGCCTGGCCGCCGCCGGCCCGGTGGGCAAGGCGCTGGACCGCGCCGCCGAGGTGCAGAAACAGCGCCTGGCCAACGAGAATGCCGACCGCATCACGCAAAGCATCGACGACGCCGTGGCAAGCGGCGGCATGACGCCCGAGACGGCCAGCCGGCTGAAGGAAGAACTCCTGCAGCAACGCATCGGCTCACCGGCGCCGCCGCCGCCCACGCCGCGCGAGGAGGCGCTGACGCAGGCGGTGACGCAGGCCTCACAGGGTGGCCAGCCGTTCAGCTACGGCGACAGCGGCACCAGCCTCGCGGTGGGAGCACCGGCACCGGCCGCGGCGCCCGGTACGCCGCCGGCGGCGCCGCTCTACACGATCTTCGAGCAGGACCCCTTTGATGCCAACCACTTCAGCACGCTGGCGGCGATGGTGAGCCGGATCTCGATGGTCCTGACCAGCGAGGTAGGCCGCTCGGGCGCGCCGCACAAGCTGTGGCTGCGGCCCGAACGCTGGAAGCAGGACTTCGCGCACCAGCACACGGCCGCCGGATCGGTCAGTCCGTTGGGGCTCTGGAGCGAGATCCTGTTGGCTAACGAGCAGAGCACCCATGCGGCGG
This sequence comes from Rubrivivax sp., assembly GCA_031400795.1. GTDB lineage: Bacteria > Pseudomonadota > Gammaproteobacteria > Burkholderiales > Burkholderiaceae_C > Rubrivivax. The sequence goes on from JANNQO010000188.1 coordinate 17,057, forward strand.
AGCTCTACTACGACGGCGCTTCGGTGTTCGACAAGATCGAATGGCTGCCGCTGGAAGTGCAGGGGCCGGCCATCGCCGGTGGCGCGACCGTCAAGCTGCCGCTGTCGACGCCCTATCTGATCGCCGACGCCGCGGTGCGCAACAGCACCCTGCGCGCCAGCCAGGGCCAGGTCTACAACTTGCCGCTCGAGATCGACCGCGGCCTGCTGTTCGTCTACGGCTGGGTGATCGCTGCCGATGGCACGGTGCGCGCGCTGACCGAGGCCGAAGCGGCGAACCACGAGTTCACGTTGGCGGCCGATTCCTACGCCGGCACCGGCGGCACGGTGGTGGTGGCGGCCGTGGAGCTGGTGTTGGGCTATCCGGGCAGCGACTACGAACCCTCGGGCTGGCTGAAGGTGGCGCGGGTGTATCCGCTGCTCTCGCTGTGGTGCTCACGCGACCTCGAGCGCAGCCGCGCCGAAATCCGCCTGATCCGCCCGCAGAGGGTCAGCGCAGCGCCGTGGAACGGGCTGGAGCTGTTCGGTGAGGGTGAGGTCACGGCCACGCTGTTGTCGGAGCTGAACGGCATCGCGGACACGGGCCAGCTGACCGGCCCGTACCGCTGGGATCTGCGTTATGCCGGCGTCATGCCGGACGCACGCGGCCAGGGCATCCTGACCGTGGTCGACAGCAAGGCCACCGAACCCGGCACGGGCGTGAGCGGCCTGTGGGACGCGACCGTGGGCGACCACGTTTCGCGCGAGTACGCCACGCTGCCCGGCCAGGGCGCCTACGACCAGCTGATCCTGGCGCCGACGCTTGCTCTGCCGGAGCAGCCGGCCGGCCGCGGGCAGGCGATTGCGGCGCCGCTGACGCCGCCCGGCGCCGTGCACATCCGTTGGCGCTACAGCGACGCCTTCGCTGAAGCCGCGCAGCAAGGCTGGGCCGGCGGCGGCGACGAGGTCTACGCCGGCTACCCGAACAGCGGGATCGGCGCGCCGATGGTGGCGTGGAACCAGACCGTCAGCCTGGTCTTCGACATGCCGTTCGAGCCGACGCTGATCTACCGCGTCGATGCCGACTCGGCGCCGGCCCGCACCTGGCAGATCTTCATGCACCACGGCTGCGGCTACGTCACCGACACGGCGCTGGGCATCGATATCCTGCCGCTGCGCGCCGTGGCGGAGGGCGAGGCACCGACCTGGACCAACTTCCTCCAGTACAACCGCCACACCAAGGACAGCGCCGGTCAGCTCGTACCGTGGCTGGACGAACTGGACCTGTCGACGCTCTGATGGAGAGCGCCCCACGGGCCGGCCGAGCGGGCCGTCCCGCGCGAGCCGCCGCCGCACCGCGCAGCACGCGGTGCGGCGGTGTTTTTTCGCGTGCGCACCACCCGCAGGCCCGGCTGCGGCGCGCTTGGCCGGCCCAGCGCTGCCGGTATCCGACCGTAACAACGACTTCGTGCCAGACTCACTGAGCTCAGACGATGCGGCAACTGCCCATCGCTGCTCGGGCGAGAGGGACCGTCAGCATGGCCGAATCGATCCCTGGCGAGGGTGCCGAGGTCTCGGTGGACGCGATGTTTGCCGCGGCCTACGGCGAGTTGCGCCGCCTGGCGCATTCGCGCTTACGCGACGGTGGCCGCAACACCGTGCTCGACACCACCGCGCTGGTGCACGAAACCTATCTGCGCGTCAGCAAATCGGCGGTGGCGCTGTTTCCGGATCGGGCCCGTTTTTTCGTTTATGCAGGCAGGGCCATGCGATCGATCATCGTCGACCTGGTGCGCCAGCGCCAGGCCGAGCGCCACGGCGGCGGCGCGCTGCACATCACGCTCACCGGCGACGTGATCGAGCAGGCGGCGCTGCCGGCGGGCGAGCTGCACATCCTGCGCGTTCACGAGGCGCTGCAGGAGCTGGCCAAGGTCGATGCCCGCATGGCGCAAGTGGTGGAGATGCGCTACTTCGCCGGGCTGACGGACGCCGAGATCGCCAGCGCGCTGGACTTGAGCGATCGCACGGTGCGGCGCGACTGGGAGCACGCGCGGCTGTTGCTGGCCAATGCCTTGAAATAGCGCCCCGACCCGCAGGAGGCGGTGATGGACAAAGGCGACTTCGATCTGGATCCCCAGCAGTGGGCGACGCTGCGTCGGCTGCTCGACGAAGCGCTGGATCGTGAGCCGGCGCAGCGGCCGGCCTGGCTCGAAAGCCTCGACGGCCCACTGGCCGCCTTCAAGCCGCGCCTGCGCGCGTTGCTCGAGCCGGCGCGCGGCGCGGCACCCGGTTTGATGACCACCTTGCCCAGGGTCGAGACCGCCGATTTCGCACCGACGCCGCAGCGGTCTGCGCCCGAGCGCATCGGCCCCTACCGCCTGCTGCGCGAGATCGGCAGCGGCGGCATGGCCAGCGTCTGGCTGGCCGAGCGCACCGACATGCTTCAGGGCCGGCAAGTCGCGCTCAAACTGCCGCATGGTGATTGGGGCGCGTATGGGGCGCGAGGTGATCGGGCCGCCTCGCGCCGCGCCGGCCTGGCCGAGCGCATGGCGCGCGAACGCGAGATCCTGGCCACGCTGAACCACCCGAACATCGCGCGGCTGTACGACGCCGGTGTCGGTGACGACGGCCAGCCCTGGCTGGCCTTGGAGTACGTGACAGGCGAGCGCATCGATGCCCACTGCGAGCACCAGGCGCTCGGCGTGCAGCAGCGCCTGCACCTCTTCCTGCAAGTCGCGCGTGCGGTGGCCCATGCCCATTCACAGCTCGTCGTGCACCGTGACCTGAAGCCCAGCAACATCCTGGTCAGCCAGGCCGGCGACGTGAAGCTGCTGGACTTCGGCATCGCCAAGCTGCTCGAGCAAGGCCAGGCGGTCGAGACCGAGCTCACACAACAGGCCGGCCGCGCTTTGACCCCCGACTACGCGGCGCCCGAGCAGATCCTCGGCCGGCCACTCGGCACCGCGGCCGATGTCTACGCGCTGGGCGTGGTGCTGTTCGAGTTGCTGGCCGGCCGGCGGCCCTACCGACTCCAGCGCGACTCGCGTGCTGCGCTCGAAGAGGCGATCCTGCACGCCGACGTGCCACGCCCGAGCAGCGTGGCGCCGGCAGCGCGCGCCAAAGCGCTGCGCGGTGACCTCGACACGATCGTGCTCAAGGCGCTGAAGAAAGACCCGGCGCAGCGCTATGCCACCGTGGCCGCGCTGGCCGAGGACATCGAGCGCCATCTGCACGAGCGGCCGGTGCTCGCGCAGCCGGATTCGCTGGTCTACCGCGCCGGCAAGTTCGTCAGGCGCAACCGTCTTGCCGTCGCCGCCGCGAGCGCGGTGGTGACTGCGTTGATCGCCGGCACGGCGGTGGCCGTGGTGCAGGCGCGCATCGCGCTGGGCGAACAGCGGCGCGCCGACAGCGAAGCGCAGCTGGCCCGCCAGTCCGTGCGCATTTCGAATGCGAACCTGACCTTGGCCGACTTCCTTGCCGGCGATCTGGCCGCACAGCGCAGCACCACCGATCTGGAAGCGCAGTTCGAACGCGCCGCAACGATGGTGCGCAAGCAGTACACCCACGACGCGCTGGTGCGCGCGCATCTGATGGCCGGACTGGCGGGCCGCTACCGGCGCATCGGCAACTTCGAACGCTGGCGCGCTCTGGGGGCCGAGGCCGAAGCCGCTGCGCGCGAGGCCGGTGACCGCATCCTGGTCGCCGATCTGGCCTGCAAGCGCGCGCGCGACACGGCGCAGGCCGGTGACATCGCCAGCGCACGCCAGGCCGCCGTCGAACAGATCGCCGTGCTCGAATCGATACGACCGTTGCCCACCGGCACCCTGGTGGCATGCCTGGCCGATGCCTCGGCGATCGCCCGCATGAACGGTGACGGCGCGCGGGCGATCCAGACCGCCGAGCGCATCCGCGACATCGAACTGGCCGCCGGCATCGGCCATGCGGCGACGCACGCCGACACCCAGCTGATCCTGGCCCGCGCCTATGGCATGGTCGGCCGGCTGCGCGACGCCGAGGCCAGCGCTGGGCGCGGCCTGCAGATCCTCGAGGCGCTGGGCAACATCCAGAGCCCCGGGACCAATAACCTGCGGCTGGTCCGCGCCACGACCTTGCGCGAAGGGGGTCAGCCGGCAGAGGCGGTGCGCGTGCTGCAAGCCCTGCTGGATGAGCATGCCGCACGCGGCGGCGCGCTTCGAGCGGCGGCCTCGATGCGCAACGAACTCGGGGCCTCGCTGCATCGTGCAGGACGTCCGGCCGAAGCCGTGCTCGCGCTGCGCACGGTGGCCGCCGATGCGCAAGCGCTGGGCGACCCGGCGGTCGTGCGCGCCGCCTCGGTGATGCTGATCACTGCGCTGGCGGCCACCGGCGACATCAGCGCTGCGCGCGCCCTGGCCGAGCGCACACTGCCGCTGTACGCCAAGCTGCGCGCCGACCGTGCTTATCCCTCCCGGCTGCTGGCCTTCGCGTTGGCCGAACTCGAACTGGCCGCCGCAGACACTGATGCGGCCGGCCGCTTCGTCGACGAAGCCGCGCAGCTTCTCGCACAGGCCCATCCCGACGATCCCGGCCTGCGCATCGTGCAGGGCTTGCGTGCCCGCGTGGCGTTGAGCGCGGGTCGCCCCGCCGAAGCGCTGGCCGCCGCGCAGCGCGCGCTCGAGATCGCGCAGCGGCAGTCGATCGACGCCGGCGCCAGTACCTTGATCGGCGAAGACCTGCTGCTGGTGGCGCAGGCCAAGGCAGCGCTGGCCGACGCCGCCGGCGCCCGAGCCGACGCGGCGCTGGCCGCGCGCCATCTCGAAAGCGCGGCGGGCGCCGCACACCTGCGGCTGGCCATTGCTCAGCAGCTCGCTCGCTGAGCCGCTCCCGCCGGTACGTCTTCGTTGCTACGAGCGCTGCACGCCGCGGCCATCCACGCGTCGTCGCCGCCACGCCAGCGCCGCGCCGGCCAGACCGAACAGCGCCCACGACGCCGGCTCACCCACCGCGCCCGGCACGTCGCGCCCGGTGAACTCGAAGAAGTTGCGGCCCCCGCCATCGAACCCGAACGGGTCGCCGTAGAGCGCGTGGCCGCCGCCTTCGCGGCCGGTGATCAGCTCGGTGGTCATGACGTAGGTGTACTCCAGGTAATCGCCCGGGGCGATCACGAAGTCCTTGATCACGCTGAAGGGTGCCACGGACTTGCCCTTGCAGCCAGGGCAGTAGGTGCGGCTGAAGTCCACGTCAACCAGGCCAGCGCTGTCGCGCAGCAGGTCCTCGGAAGGGTTGTACGTGAATATGGCGTAATCCGTCGGTGGTTTCTCGTACACGAACTCCAGGCGGTAGTCGAAGACATCGAAGGTCTCGATATGCTTGCCCAGGCCATCGAACCTGCTGACAACCAGTGCAGCGCCGACGGACGCGACGCTGCCTTGAAAGCGCGTGCCGTGGCTGGCGATCTCGATGAGCGGAATCTCGTAGCTCAGAAGGACCGGCCCAGCGCCACCCGTGTTCGTGACGCGCTGGCTGGCAATGATGGATGCAATCTGGTAGCTCCAGGCGTCCACTCCGGGGCCTTCCGATACGCCGCTGACGCCCAGGTCAGCGAAGGCGCCGCCGTTCATTTGCGCTGAGGCGAAAGCCTGCGTCGGATGGCGCGTCGGCGTGCCGTGCGCGAAGCCGCCGAAAAACCAGTCGGGGAACCCGCTGGTGGGATGGCCCGCGAAGGCCGCGACCTTGGCCGGGTCGCCGTTGGGCAACAACGTCGGTGGCGGATCGCTGATGACGTCGAAGACGAGCTTGGTCTGCGCGTACGCGTTGACGGTGAGATCGCCGTAGACCATGGTCGTGCTGGCACGTGCTTCGTGGGCGGGCAGCCCCCAGCTGCTGATGGCCAGGGCAGCGGCCAGCACGGTCGCGCGGGGTGCGCGGGGCATCAGGGCAAAGTGACTCATGACGGTTCTCCGGAAGTGTTGAAAGAGCTTGACGTGGCCGCGACCATGACGTCAGTGATGAGTGCGTAGACCCCCACCCAGGCGTCGCGCACGGCCGGCGTGAAGTGCTCGCCCAGCCCCTGGTCGAGCGTCTTCAATAGCGCGGCGCCCACGGTCTGGTAGTGCGACTCGCGCACGCCGTAGCCGACATGCCGGCGCGCCAGACTTTCGAGCACGGGCACGAGGGCCGGCAGCTCGTCGAGCTTGTCGACGGCGGCGCCGATCATCTGCATCAGGCGCTGGCCCTGCTGCGTGATGTCGCCCTTGAAGAGCGGCTTCAGGGCCGGATCGGCGCTGAACAGGTTCTCGTAGAACAGCGCCGCCGCGGCGGGCGCGATCGACTCGACGCGCTTCCAGCTGCTGCGCACGAGCGTGGTGGTTTCGGGGTGCATGAGGGCCTCGTGAGGTTGTCGGGCGCAGGACGGGTGCCGGGAGGCGCTGCGCGGTTCATCTCCCTGCTCCTGCAGACGAGGCGGCTGCCGCCATCCGGTCACGACCCCCTAGTACGTGGGAGGCCGCGGGCTTGCTGCCGCGGTCTTTGCCACCTCGTGGCCGAATCGGGCCACGCAACTCGTCATCACTGATGAGGGCGGCAGATATGCCTTGCCGATGAAGACGACCTGGCCGAGCTGCTGGTGGGCGCGGGCTTCGAGCGCAGCGCCTTGCAGCTCGAGGTGCACCGGGTCGGCCTCGGCGAGCGGCTGGGCTACGACAGCATCGTGCTGGCAGCAGGCGCCTCGGCGTCGAGCCGGCGTGTGCCGGCCAGGCGGCACCCGACCGCGGGGAAACCTCAGTACCTGCCGCCTTGTCTTTACTCGCCGGTCACCTAGACTGCCGCGGCGCTCGCCTCGAGCTGGATCGGCCGCCGTACCGCGCCGACGGCCGGGTGGCCTGCCGACGAAGTGGCCGACGGCTGCCTCGAGCTGCTGATGCGCGGCGTGCTGCCGCTCCCTTCCCGACAAACCCCTCGACAAGGAGACAGACGATGAAGACGACTCCCTCCCTGGCGCGCCGTGCAGCGGTCGCGGCGCTGCTCGCCTCGGCACTCGGTGCCACCCACGCCCAGCAGAGCTTCAAGCTCGGCTTCGTGACCTTTCTCTCCGGGCCCGCCGCCGAGAGCTTCGGCGTGCCGGCGGCCAACGGCGCAAAGCTGATGGTCGAGCAGTTCAACAAAGGCGCCGCGCCGGCGCCCTACCAGCAGCGCGGCTTCGGCGGCATGCCCATCGAGATGGTGGTCGTCGACGAGGCCGGCGGTGCGGCCAAGCAGGTGCAGGAGATGCGCAACCTGTACCAGCGCGAGAACGTCGACGCGATCATCGGCTACATCGGCTCGGGCGACTGCCTGGCGGTGGCGCCGGTGGCCGAGGAGCTGAAGAAGTTCCTCGTGCTGATGGATTGCGGCACACCGCGCATCTTCGAAGACGCGAGCCCGAAGTACGTGTTCCGCACCGCGTCGCACGCGGCGATGGACAACATCTCGCTGTCGCGCTACCTGAAGGCGCGCAACATGAAGGTCGACACCTTCAACCTGATCAACCAGGACTACGCCTGGGGGCAGGATTCGCGTGCCGACTTCGTGGCCGCGATGGCGCACCTGTACCCGGGGGCCAAGCCCGGCGCCGACCTGCTGCCCAAGTTCGGTGCCGGCCAGTACGGCACCGAGATCTCGGCACTCGCCGGCCGCCAGGCCGAGATCACCTATTCGAGCCTGTGGGGCGGCGACCTGCAGGCCTTCGTGCTGCAGGGCGGCGCGCGTGGCCTGTTCAGCGGCACCACGCTCGTGCTCAGCGCCGGCGACCATGTGCTGCCCGGGCTGCTCGACAAGATGCCCGACGGCACCGTGCTCGGCGCGCGCGGCGCCTACGGCATCCTCTCGGCGAAGAACCCGCTCAACGACTGGTTCCAGGCCGAGTACCAGAAGATGCACGGCACGGCGCCGGTGCAAGCCGGCTACCGCATCACGCAGGCCTTCCTGGGCGTGAAGCTGGCCGTGGAGCGCGCGATGGCCAAGAACGGCGGCAAGAAGCCGAGTGCCGAAGAACTGGCTGACGCGCTGCGCGGCAGCAGCTGGGAGTCGCCCGGCGGAACGATCCGCATGGCGCTGGGCGGTGGCCAGCAGGCGATCCAGAGCACCGCCATCGGCCGCACGAAGTACGACGCGGCCAGCAAGCGTGTCATCGCGGTCGACATCCAGACCTTCGGCGCGGAATGCGTGAACCCGCCGGCGGGCGTGAAGAGTCTGGACTGGATCAAGGCCGGGATGGCCGGGGCCCGGTGTTGATGTCGCTCTGAAGCGAGCGCTTTCGTGCCCTTGGCTTTCACCATCGTCGTCGACGCGGTGACCTACGCGTCGTGGCTGTTCGTCGTCTCGCTGGGCCTCACGCTGGTGTTCGGGGTGCTGAAGATCCTGAACATCGCGCATGGCAGCGTCTACGCGCTGGGCGCCTATGCGGCGGCCACCGCGGTCGGGTTGGTCACGACCTGGCAGCTCGCGCCGGGCTTCGCGCTGGTGGCGATGCTGCTCGCTGCCGCGGTGGTCGCCGCCGCGCTCGGGCCGCTGCTCGAACGCACGCTGCTGGCGCGCTTCTACGGGCGCGACGAGGTGCTGCTGCTGCTCGTCACCTACGCCCTCTTCCTGATGCTGGAAGACCTCACCAAGCTGGTGTGGGGCGTGAATCCGTACTTCGTTTCGGGGCCGCTGCAGCTCTTCGGCAACTTCAAGTTCGGACCGATGCGGCTGTCGGGCTACGACCTCCTGCTCGTCGTGCTGGCCGTGGTGTGTGGCCTGGCCACCTGGTGGGCGCTGAACCGCACCGTGATCGGCAAGGTGGTGCTGGCGGTGATCCACAACCCGGAGATGAGCGCGAGCATGGGCGTCAACGTGCAGCGTGTCTACACCGGTGCGTTCACCGTGGGCGTGTTCCTCGCGGCACTCGGTGGCGCGTTCACGGCGCCACTGATCTCGGTGCAGCCGGGTCTCTCGGTGAGCGTGATCGTGGTCAGCTTCGCGGTGGTGATCATCGGTGGCCTGGGCAGCATCCCCGGCGCGGCGCTCGGCGCGCTGGTGGTCGGCCTGGCGCGAGCGGCCTCGGTGCACCTGATGCCGGAGATCGAACTCTTCAGCATCTACCTGGTGATGGCCGCGGTGCTGGTGTTCAGGCCCGAGGGACTCTTCCAGAGCGTGAAGGCGAGGCTCATCTGATTGGGCCACTGCGCTTGCTTGGCGCGGCCGTGCTCGTGTTCGTGGTGGTCGCCGCGGCCGGCACGCTGGCGCCGAAGTGGCTGCTGTTCCTGATCACGATGGCGCTGTCGCACGGCCTGGCGGTGCTCGGTGTGGTCGTGCTCACGCGCGGCGGCGGTGCCACCTTCGGGCAGGGCATGTTCTTCGCGATCGGCGCGTATGTGGCGGCACTCGCGCCGCAGGCGCTGGGCATCGGCGATGCGCTGGTGCGCGTGCTGCTGGGCATGCTCGCGGCGGGCGGGGTGGGCGCGGTGTTCGCGCCGCTCCTGGCGCGCTACCGCGGTATCTTCTTCGCGATGCTGACGCTGGCGCTGTCGATGGTGTTGTTCGGGCTGCTCTCCAAGTCCACCGCGCTGGGCGGCTCGGACGGCATCTCGGTGGCGCGGCCCACCCTCTTCGGCCAGCAGATCGGCAGCGAGCGGGCTGATTGGCTGCTCTTCACGCTCACCGCGGGCTGCACGCTGCTGGCGGCCTGGGCGGTGCTGATCTACTGGCGCTCGGCGGCCGGGCTGGTGGCGCGCGCCGTGCACGGCAATGCGCTGCGCGTGGAGTACCTGGGCGCCTCGGCGCGCGCATCGCTGGCCACCAGTTTCGTGCTTTCCGGCCTGCTCGGGGGGCTGGGCGGCGCGATCACAGCGCTGGTGCTCGGGCACGTGGAACCCAACTTCACGAACTGGACGACCTCGGGCGAATTCGTGTTCGTCGCCGTGCTCGCCGGTTACCAAAGTGTGTTGGCGGTATTCGTCGCCTCGCTGATGCTGGAAGTGGTGCGCTCGTTTTCGAACCTGTACTTTCCGAACACCTGGCAGTTGGTGCTGGGGGCATTCCTGCTGCTCGTGATCCTGTTCCGGCCGGCGGGGCTGGGGTCGTTGTGGGTGGGTCGCGGCAAGTGAACGCGCCATTGCTCGCTGCCCGCGGCCTGGCCAAGCGCTTCGGCGCCGTGGTCGCCGCCGACGACATCCACATCACCGTCCCCGCGGGCCAGCGCCTGTCGGTGATCGGCAGCAACGGCGCGGGCAAGACGACCTTCGTCAACATGGTCACCGGCTACCTGAAGCCCGACGCCGGCCGCATCGAACTGAATGGCCAGGACATCACCACGCTCGACCACCTGCACATCGCGCGCCGGGGCATCTGCCGTTCGTTCCAGATCCCGCAGCTGGCGCTGGAACTGACGCTGCGCGAGAACCTGATCGTCGCGGTGGCCGCAGCACAAGGCCACCCGTCGCTGTGGCGCGCGGCGGATGTGCACGGCGCGCGTGCCGATGAACTGATGCAGCGCTTCGGCCTGCGAGCTGATGCCGAGCGAGCGGTGCTCGAACTCGCCGGCGGCGTGCGCAAACTGGCCGACATCGCGATGGCGTTGGCGCGCAAGCCGCTCTTGCTGCTGCTCGACGAGCCGACCTCGGGCGTCAGCGCCGACGAGAAGATCCCGGCGATGCGGCGCGTGATGGAAGCGCTGGCCGGCGAGGCGGCGACGGTGATCTTCGTCGAGCACGACATGGACATCGTGGCCGAGTTCTCCGAGCGCGTGGTGGCGTTCTACAGCGGCCGCGTGATCGCCGATGGCACGCCCGCCGAGGTGCTCGCGAATGCCGAAGTGCAGCGCTACGTGACCGGCGGTGCGGGGGTCAGAGCATGAACGCAGTCCTGCAGGTGAAAAACCTGGCCGCCACGATCCAGGCGATGCCCGCGTTGCGCGATTTAACGATCGACGTCGGTGAAGGCGAGATGGTCTGCCTGCTCGGCCGCAACGGTGCGGGCAAGACGAGCTTCATGCGCACGGTGATGGGCCACCTGCGGGCCACCGGCGGCAGCGTGCATTTCGCCGGGCACGATCTGGCGCCGCTGCCGCGCCACGCGCGTGCGGCGCTGGGCATCGGCTACATGCCCGAAGACCGCGGCCTGGTGCCGCAACTCACGGTGGAAGAAAACGTGCTGCTGCCGCTGTGGGCCAACCCGGCCTTGCCGCGCGCCGAACGGCTGGCGCTGGCCTGGAAGCTGCTGCCCGAGGTGGAGCAGATGCGCGAGCGCCGCGCGCTGCTGCTCTCGGGTGGGCAGCAGAAACTCGTGGCACTCGCGCGCGCGCTGGTGGTGGGCACGAAGCTGCTGATGCTCGACGAGCCTTTCGAAGGCGTGGCCCCGGCGCTCGCGCAGCGCCTGGCGGAGGTGCTCCACGACTTGCAGGGCAGCACACTCGCGGTGCTCATCTCGCAGTCTGACGCGCATCATGCCGAAAGCCTGTTCACGCGCCGCTACACGATTGAACGCGGCGCCAACGCTTGAAGAGACAGCCCCCGGCGGCGGTCCGGCCGCTGGGAGCCCCGATTCCCCGGACCATCACGAAGAGACTGACATGACAAGACTTCGCAATCCACTCGCCGCCGCGCTCGGCATCACGCTGCTCGCTGTGGCAACAGCAGCTTCGGCCCAGCCCATCGAACCCTGCGTGCGCTCCAAGCACGGGCCCAACGACCAGGCCGGCGCGCTGAACAACATCACACCGGCGAAGACGCTCGAAGCCGTGCGGCTGGTGAAGAAAGGCAAGGCGATGCGCATGGGCATCGAGACCAACTCGAAGACCCCGGCGTTCGCGCCGCGCACCTTCTCGGTGACCGTGCTCACGCCGGGCCAGGAGTACGGCCGCTCGCTCGGCGAAACGAAGACGAACTACAACGACGACATCATCATGGGCTGGGTGGGCATCGGCAGCCAGCTCGACGGCCTGGGCCACATCGGCATCGACGGCACCTACTACAACTGCGTGAAGGGCGCCGATTTCGTCACCGCCGGCGGCTTGAAGAAGTTCGGCATCGAGACCGTGCCCGCGATCGCCACGCGCGGCGTGATCCTCGACATGGTGGGCCTGACCGGCAAGGACCCGGTGCCCGAAGGCACGGCGTTCAACAAGAAGGAGATCGATGCGGCGCTGGCACGCCAGGGCAACATGAAGATCGGCGCCGGTGACGTGGTGATCTTCCGTACCGGCTGGACGGCGCTCATCGGCAAGGACGACAAGCGCTACGGCTCGGTGGAGCCGGGCCTGGGCGTGGAAGGTGCCAAGTACCTCGCGTCGCTGGGCGTGGCCGCGGTGGGCGCCGATACCTGGGGTCTGGAGGTGCTGCCGTTCGAGAAGCCGACGCAGATCTTCCACGTGCACCAGATCCTGCTCACGATGAACGGCATCTTCATCCTGGAGAACATCGTCTCCGACGAAGCAGTGAAGGACGGCGTCTACGAAGGCCTGTTCACGCTCGGCCCGTCGCGCGTGACGGGCGCGGTGCAGGCGATCATCAATCCGATCTTCTTGTACTGATCGCCTCAGGCGGCGGCGCGCAGCACGAGCAGCGCGCCGCACAGCCCCACCACGATCAGCGTGGCGAGCGTGAAGGCGCGTCCCGACAGGCGCGCGAAGACCTTCAGCCCGAGTAGGCCCCCGGCCAGCGTGACAGGCAGCAGCCAGACGAGCTGCTCGCGCGTGGCCGCATCGATGCCGACCACGCCGCCCACCCACGCGAGCGCGAGCACGCTGGTGAAGAGGATGAAGCCTTGCACCACGCCGCGCTGTGCGGACTTGTCCAGCCCGCCAAGCGAGCACCACAGCGCGGGCAGCACGCCGGTGAGGCCGACCAGGCCGCCGAGCGCACCGCCGGCCACGCCGACGCCAACATCAGCGGCCCAGGCGGTGCGCGGCGGCAGGCGCAGCGGCTCGTGCTCGCGCCGCCGCCACATCCACAGACTCCACGCGACGAGCCCCAGCCCCAGGCCCAGGCGCATGGCCTCGATCGGCACCCACTTCAGCGCCCATGCGCCGAGCGGCACGCCCACCAGCGCGCCGAGCACGAACGGCAGCAGCCGCGGCAGCGAGATCTCGCGCCACAGGAACGGCAGGTAGGCCAGGTTCAGCGCGAGCTGCAGCACCAGCACGAGCGCGGTGACGCGCTGCGGCTCGATCGTTTGGCTCCACAGCGCCGAGGCCACCACCGCGAAGCCGAAGCCGCTGACACCGGAGACGAGTGCCGCGACCAGCGCACCGCCGAGCAGCAGGGGCAGCTCGGTCATGTGGCGGCGCCGCGCCAAACCGAGACGTGCTGGACTTCGTGCATCGAGACAGTATCCGGCACAGCGGCGGCGCCGTGCACGTGGCGAAGCGGACCGATTGACACCCGCAGCGCAGCGCCTTAGCGTCTCGTGAATATCGACACCCGGGATGAGGAGGAGATCGTGCGTGTCTTCGTGCTGGCCTGTGCCGCGGCCATGTTTGTCTGTCCCGCGTTTTCCCAGGCGCCTCCACTGCCTGCCATCTGCAAGTGCACTGCGACCTCAGGGCCGACCGACGTGCGTGAGTGTTCGAAGTACGACGCGACCGGGTGCGACAACACCGTCTTCGTCAAGATGGATGGCGGGAAATGCCAGGCCGAGTTGCGCTACTGCGTGATCTGCGTGCGCCGGCTGGAGAAAGAAGAGAAGCGAACGGTCAAGTGGACGCTGAAAGTGGAGGACCACGTCGGCAGCTATGTGTTCGGCGG
>JANNQO010000189.1:0-6330 GCA_031400795.1 Rubrivivax sp.
CTGGGCCTGAACATCGTCGTCGGCTACGCGGGCCTGCTCGACCTCGGCTTCGTCGCCTTCTACGCCGTGGGCGCCTACATGTACGCGCTGCTCGCGTCGCCGCACCTGTTCGAAACCTTCCCGTGGATCGCCGAGCTCTTCCCGGGCGGCATGCATGCGCCCATCTGGCTCGTCATCCCGCTCGCGGCGCTGCTTGCCGCCACCGCCGGTGTGCTGCTGGGCACGCCGGTGCTGAAGCTGCGCGGCGACTATCTGGCCATCGTCACGCTGGGTTTCGGCGAAATCATCCGCGTCTTCATGAACAACCTCGAGCACCCGGTGAACATCACCAACGGGCCGCGCGGCCTGGACCGCATCGACTCGATGAGCGTCTTCGGCGTCAACTTCGGCAAGGCGCTGATGATCGGCGACTTCCGCATCGCGCCCGTCACGCTGTACTGCTGGCTGTTCCTCGTGCTGGTGATGTTCAGCGTGCTGATCTGCCACCGCCTGGAAACCTCGCGCATCGGCCGCGCCTGGATGGCGATCCGCGAAGACGAGATCGCGGCCAAGGCGATGGGCATCAACACGCGCAACATGAAGCTGCTCGCCTTCGGCATGGGCGCCACGTTCGGCGGTGTCTCGGGCGCGATGTTCGCGGCCTTCCAGGGCTTCGTCTCGCCCGAGTCGTTCAGCCTGATGGAGAGCGTGATGATCGTGGCCATGGTCGTGCTCGGCGGCATGGGCCACCTCCCCGGCGTGATCCTCGGCGCGGTGATGTTGTCCGCGCTGCCCGAGGTGCTGCGCTACGTGGCCGGCGACATCCAGAACATGACCGGCGGGCGCATCGACGCGTCGATCCTGCGCCAACTGCTCATTGCACTGGCGATGATCGTCATCATGCTGCTGCGCCCGCGCGGGCTGTGGCCGGCGCGTGAACATGGCAAGGCCGCGGCCGCGCCGGTAACCCGCTGAGGCGCCGGCCATGAGCAACGCGGTTCTTTCGGTTCAAGGAGTCTCCAAGCGCTTCGGCGGCCTGCAGGCGCTGTCCGACGTCGGCATCACCATCCATGCCGGCCAGGTCTACGGATTGATCGGCCCGAATGGCGCCGGCAAGACGACCTTCTTCAACGTCATCACGGGCCTGTATACGCCCGATGGCGGCAGCTTCGAACTCGGTGGCTTGCCCTACAAACCGAGCGCCGTGCACGAGGTGGCCAAGGCCGGCATCGCGCGCACCTTCCAGAACATCCGTCTGTTCGCCGAGATGACGGCGCTCGAAAACGTGATGGTCGGCCGCCATGTGCGCACACACTCGGGGCTGATCGGCGCGGTGTTTCGCACCGGCAGCTTCAAGAGCGAAGAAGCGGCGATCGCCCAACGCGCGCAAGAGCTGCTCGACTACGTGGGCATCGGCAAGTTCGCCGAGTACAAGGCGCGCACGCTTTCTTACGGTGATCAGCGGCGCCTGGAGATCGCGCGCGCGCTGGCCACCGACCCCAAGCTGATCGCACTCGATGAACCCGCCGCCGGCATGAACGCCACCGAGAAGGTGGTGCTGCGCGAACTGATCGACCGCATCCGCAACGACGGCCGCACGATCCTCTTGATCGAACATGACGTGAAGCTGGTGATGGGCCTGTGCGACCGCGTGACCGTGCTCGACTACGGCAAGCAGATCGCCGAAGGCACGCCCGCCGACGTGCAACGCAACGAGAAAGTGATCGAGGCTTACCTCGGCGCCGGCCACAAGGTACATTGACATGGCGACGACACTGCTCAAAGTCAGCGGCCTGAAGGTCGCCTACGGCGGCATACAGGCCGTCAAGGGCGTGAGCTTCGAGGTGCAGCAAGGCGAACTGGTGTCGCTGATCGGTGCCAACGGCGCCGGCAAGACGACCACGCTCAAAGCCATCACCGGCACGCAGCCTTTCCTCGAAGGCGAGATCACGTTCATGGGCAAGCCCGTGAAGGGCCAGGGCGCGTGGGACCTGGTGACGCAGGGTCTGGTGATGGTGCCCGAAGGCCGCGGCGTCTTCACGCGCATGACCATCGTCGAGAACCTGCAGATGGGCGCCTTCGTGCGCGACGACAGCGAGATCGATGCCGACATCGACAAGGTCTTCGGAATCTTTCCGCGCCTGAAAGAGCGCGCCAAGCAGCTCGCCGGCACGATGAGCGGCGGCGAGCAGCAGATGCTGGCGATGGGCCGTGCGCTGATGGCGCGGCCCAAGGTGCTCTTGATGGACGAGCCGTCGATGGGCCTGAGCCCGATCATGGTCGACAAGATCTTCGAGGTCGTCGCCGACATCCACAGCCGTGGCACCACGGTGCTCTTGGTCGAGCAGAACGCGAGCCGAGCCCTGAGCCTGGCGAATCGCGGCTACGTGATGGAATCGGGCGAGATCACGATGAGCGGGGAAGCGAAGGCGCTGCTGAACGATCCGAAGGTTCGAGCGGCCTACCTCGGGGAATAGTGCAACCGCGCGACAGCGCGGTCCGGCGCACGCTGCCGTGACAAATGCCGACACCCTGAGTCAATGCCGCTACTGGATGACCCTGCATCCACGCGCCTTTCTCGGTGGAAAATAAGGTCGTCTGCGCGGGCAGAGATAGCCGGTAACGCTGCGGTAACGGCGACCGCCCTAGTCTTGCCACCGTGCGATGGGTGCGGCCAGCCGAGGCCGTCTGTGTAGGTTCAAACGCGGAGGAATCATGACGCAAGCAACCCGGGCCAACCGGCCCCAACTGCTCTCCACGGCGCTGGCCGCTGCCACGCTGCTGCTCTCGGGCTGTCTGGCCACCGCGCCCACGCTGGGCGAGAACAAAGGCACCGTCTCGGGTGCCGTCGGTGGCACCAGTGCCGAGGGCCAGAACACCAGCCTGGAGAAATGCGGCGAGACGCTGGGCACGATGGCCATGCAGGAGGACGTCAACGCGCCCTGGTACACGCAGCTGCGCAGCCACAACCTCGGCTCGACCATTCCCGTGCTGCGGCTGATGATCCAGCAGAGCAACTGCTTCGTGATCGTCGAACGCGGCGGTGCGATGCGCAACATGATGCAAGAGCGCGCCTTGAGCCAGAGCGGCGAGATGCGCGCCGGCAGCAGCTTCCAGCAGGGCCAGATGGTGGCCGCCGACTACACGATGAGCCCGGCGATCCAGTTCTCCGGCAATACCGGGCGCGGCGGCATCGGCTCGTTCCTGCCCGGCATCGCCGGCGTGGTGGCCGGCAGTGTCGGCCGCAACGAAGCGGCGACCACACTGCTGCTCATCGACAACCGCTCGGGCGTGCAGATCTCGGCCGCCGAAGGCACGGCGAAGAATTTCGATTTCGGTGTCTTCGGAGCGCTGGGCGGCCTGGGCGTGGCCGGTGGCGGCTACGCCAGCACACCGCAGGGCAAGGTGATCGTCGCGGCCTTCGCCGATTCGTACAACCAGATGGTGAAGGCGCTGCGCAGCTACAAGGCGCAGACCGTGAAGGGCGGCCTGGGCACCGGCGGCCGGCTGGGCGTGGACGGCAACAGCACCGGGGCGCCGACGGCCGCGCCGGCGCCGGCGCCAGCCGCTGCGACCACGACTTCGGTCAAACCGGCCTCGACCACAACCACCACCAAGCCCGCGGCCAAGCCCGCGCCGAAGCCGGCGCCGAAGCCGGGCAACTGAAGACCGCGGCGGCTCGACCGCCGCAGCGCAGCCGCCGCACCGCCCGCGCCGGGCTCCGAAACGATGGCGCGCGGCGCTGCTCGCTTCGAACACCCCGCCGTGCCCACGCCCCTCGCCACGATCCAGCTCCACCTGTCCCACGCGCCGCGGCTGGTGCGGCACGATGGCCAGGAGCGGCTGCTCAACGACAAAGACGCGGCCTTGCTGGCGCTGGCAGCGCTGGATGGCCCGATCGCGCGCTCCCGCGTGGCCCTGCTGCTGTGGCAAGGCGCGAGCGGCGATGCCCCGCAGGCGGCCGAAAAGCGCGCCTTGAACAACCTGCGCCAGCGCCTGTTTCGCATCGGTCGATTTGCCGGGCACGAGTTGCTCACCGGCGGCAGCACGCTGGCCCTGCTGCCCGGGGTCACGCACGATCTGGCGCTCACCGGCGAACGTTTCCTGGCCGACGCACAAGCCGCGCCGGGCGAGCTGCTGGGCAGCCACCGCTACGACGATGCGGCCGAGCTGGCGCAGTGGGTGAGCGGCGCGCGCCAGCGTTGGCGTGCCGCACGTGCCGATGTTTTGCTGGGCGCCATCACCCGGCTCGAAAGCGAGGGCCGCCTGGGCGATGCGCTGCGCCTGGCGATGCGCCTGGTCACCGACGAGCCGCTGATGGAGCATGCCAGCCGGCTCTTGATGCGGCTGCACTACCGGCGCGGTGACCGCGGCGCCGCGCTGGCCGAATTCGAGCGCTGCAAGACGGCGTTGTACGAACAGCTCGGCGACGCGCCCTCCACCGAAACCGTCGAACTCGCGCAGACCATCGGCCGTGCCGACGCCGCACCCGCGGCGCGCGCCCTGGCGCTGCCGCTGGCCTTGCGCCACCCGCCGCGCACGGTGGGCCGCGACAGCGCCGCGCTGCGCGCCGAACACCGCTGGGCGCAAGGTGGCGTGGTGCTGCTGCTGGGCGCCGCGGGCATCGGCAAATCGCGCCTGGCCAGCGACTTGCAGCAGCGCTGGAACATCGCCGTGCAGGTGCAGTGCCGGCCGGAGAGCGCCTCGTCGAGCTTCGGGCTGCTCGGCTTGCTGGCTGCGGCACTCGCGCCTGCCGTACGCAACCACCTGCCGCCCGAACAGCAGGCCTGGCTCGACTGGCTCGGCGACCCCTTTCACCGCAGCGCGCCGCTGCCGGCGGTGCAGCCCGGCAAGGTGGCGCAGGTGTGGCACGAGATCCTGTGCAGCGCCGTGCAGGCCGGCGTCACCGCGGTGGCCATCGAAGACCTGCACTACGCCGACGAAGCCAGCCTGCAGCTGCTGGTGAGCCAGTTGCCCGGTGCCGCGCCGGCGCCGCTGCGCCCCCCGCCTGGACCCACGCTGCGCTGGCTGCTGAGCAGCCGCGACAACGAGTTGCCCGCGGTGCTGGCAGCGTGGATCGACCGCCAGCCGCTCGGTGCCGACCCCGTGGTACGGCTCGAGCCGCTGGACGTGCAGGCCTCGCGCGACTTCCTCGTCACGCTGGGCGTGGCCGCGAATGCGATCGACGGCCCGGCCGGCGCGGCGCTGGCGCTGCACACGCATTGCGGCGGCCACCCGCTGTTCATGCTGCAGGTGTTGCGCCAGCTGCAACTGGCCGGCGATCTGGACGACGGCCACTGGCCGGCGCGGCTGCCGCTGCCCGACGACGCGATGGTCAGCGCCTCGCAGCGGCTGACGCGCGCCGATTCGGTGTCGCAGCAGATGGCCTACCTGGCCGCGCTCTGCGGGCCGGACTTCAGCGCCGACCTGATGTGCCGCTTGATGGGCAGCAGCGCCGTGGCACTGCTCGCACCGTGGCGACGCCTGGAAGATCTGCACATCTTCGGCGCTGCGGGCTTTGCGCACGACCTGGTGCGCGAAGCCGTGCTGGCGGTGGTGCCCCAAGCGCTGGCGCCGCTCTTGCACCGCGAGATCGCGCAAGCGCTGGAAGGCACCGGCGCCGACCCGCTGCGCCGCGCGCTGCATTGGCAAGCCGCGGGCGACGCGGCGCAGGCGGCGCGAGCCTTCGAAGCCGCGGCCGAGGTGGCGCAGGGCTGCGGTCTGGCGAAGCAGGCCATCGAATGGCTGCAATCCGCCCACGAGCAGCACCGCCTGGCGGGCAACAGTCAAGCCGCCTTCGATTGCGAATGGCGGCGCGGGCATTTGATGGTCGCCACCGCACCAGCCGACCAGACGCTCGAGCTGGCGCGGCGCCTGCCGGCGCTGGCGCAAACCGCTGCCCAGCAAGTGCTGGCCTGCGAACTGCTGGCGCGGGTGAGGGCCGAGCAGCAAGACCCCGGCGCGCACGGCGATGCGCTGGAAGCGCTGGCGCTGGCCGAAACCCTGGCCACCACGCGGGACGGCCCGGCACTGTTGGCGCGCTGCCGGTTGCGCCTGGCCGGCGCGCTGGCGCTGCTCGGCCGCCACGAAGAAGCGCTCGCCGAACTCGATGTGATCGCGGCCGCCGCGCCCGCGGTGCCCGCGCTGGACGCCGAGTTCCGCTTCACGCTGGCCTGCGACCGCGCCTCGGTGCTGGCGACGCTCGGCCGGCGCAGCGAAGCGGTGGCGGTGCAGCGGCGCCACCTCGACCAGGCGCTGGCCGAGCGCAACCACGCGCAGGCTTCGTACTCGGCCGGCTTCTGCGCCACGCACCTGGGCTACCTGTGCCGCGTCAGCGAATCGCTGCTGCTG
>JANNQO010000190.1:0-8326 GCA_031400795.1 Rubrivivax sp.
ATCACCACCAAGCGCTCTCGCTCCTTGGCGCTCATCGCCAACAGCCCATCGTTGCAATCCCCTTCCATAGCCGTCCCCATCGAGCCTCGAAGGGGACACTTCTACTTTGCACAAAGGGGACATTACGACTTTGCGCTGACATGGCGGTCAACGCCATTGACGACCCCGCCATTGGCAGGGTATCGTGTGCGCGCAAGCATACCGTTCGGGCCGCACCGGCAGGTCAGAGGGAGGGCGATTGGTCAAGCGATTCGACTGGGCGGCTTGGTGGAGTGGCTGAGGAAGAACTTCCTCTGGTCTTGATGGAGTCTGGACATGGCAATCGGCAAGGAAGTGCTCGCGTCGTTGAACGAGATCGTCGAGCACGAGAAGGGCATGAAGACAAAGGTGCGCAGCACTTTGGTCAGGATCGATGACGAGGTGGACGTGCGCCTGATCCGCGAGAAGCTGGCGCTGAGCCAGCAAAAGTTCTCCGACCTGTACGGCGTGCCGGTGGCAACGCTTCAGAACTGGGAAAGCGGCCGGCGCAGGCCGGAAGTCGCTGCCAGGCTGTTCTTGAAAGCCATCGCGAGTTATCCCGAGATGGTGGCCAAGGCCATTCGCTCGCGATGAAGATCTCCGCGGCGGCCATGCCGATCGACTTCGTCCTTCCCGAGGTGCGCGAAGTCCAAGCCGAGATGGTGGCGTTGCGCCGCCAGATCCACGCCCAGCCCGAACTCGGCTTCGAAGAACACCAGACCAGCGAAGCGGTGGCGAGTCGTCTCGAACGTTGGGGCTACCGCGTCGAGCGCGGCATCGGCGGCACCGGGGTGGTCGGCAGCTTGACGATCGGCCACAGCGGCAAACGCCTGGGCCTGCGCGCCGACATGGACGCGCTGCCGATCACCGAGCTCACCGGGCTGCCCTACGCGAGCACCCGGCCCGGCCTGATGCATGCCTGCGGCCACGACGGCCACACCGCCACGTTGCTCGCGGCGGCTCGCGTGCTGGCGTTGACGCGCAGCTTCAACGGCACGCTGAACCTGATCTTCCAGCCGGCCGAAGAAGGCCTGGGCGGTGCCAAGGCGATGCTCGAAGACGGCCTCTTCGAGCGCTATCCCTGCGACGCCCTGTTCGCTTTCCACAACGCGCCGGGCTATGCGGCCGGGCTGCTGGGCTTTCGCGCCGGCGTGATGTACAGCTCGGCCGACACCGCGATCATCACCGTGCACGGCCGCGGCGGCCATGGCGCGCGGCCGCACCTGGCGGTGGACCCGATCCTGGCCGCATCGCATCTGGTGATCGCGCTGCAAAGCATCGTCACGCGCGAGATCGACCCCAACGAGCTGGCGATCATCACCGTCGGCGCGTTCCGTGCCGGCGAAGCGCCCAACGTCATCCCGGCCAGCGCTGAGCTGCGCGTGACGGTTCGCGCGCGCAGCGAGGCGGTGCGCGTGCAGCTGCGCGATCGCATCACTGCGGTGGCGATCGCGCAAGCCGCCGTGCACGGCGCCCGCGCCGAGGTCGACTACCGCTGGCGCTACCCGGTGACGATCAACGAGGCCTTCGCCACCGCGTTCGCGCGCGAGGTGGCGCACGAGATGGTCGGCGAGGCCGGTCTCATCGCCGACCTGCCGCCGGGCCTGCCCAGCGACGACTTCGGGCTGATGCTCGAGCGCGTGCCGGGCAGCTACTTCATCGTCGGCAACGGAGTCGGGCTCGCGGTCGGCGAGGGCGGCTGCTCGGCGCACAACGCCGGCTACGACTTCAACGACAGCATCCTGCCCGGCACCGCGAGCTACTTCGTGCGGCTGGCGCAGCGCTACCTGGACCCTGGGCAAGCCCGGTAGGCGGCACGAGCCGGTGGCGCTAGCCTGTCTCCCCACCCTCGAGGAGACATGCATGAAGAAGATCGCCCTGGCCGCCCTCACCGCGCTGGCGCTGGCCGCCGGCATCACCGGCGGGGCTCTTGCCGCGCCGCCACCGGCGTACTTCGTCGACACCGCCAAGCTGCCTTTCGCGGCTTTGCCCGGCATCACCACTCAGCGCCTATGGGGCGTTCACAACGGCGCCGGCTACCGCATCGAGGTGCCGGCGAACTGGAACGGGTCGCTGGTGCTGTGGGCGCATGGATTCCGGGGTACCGGGCTGGAGTTGACCGTGGACAACCACCCGCTGCGCACTTTCCTGGTGGCCAACGGCTACGCCTGGGCCGCGTCAAGCTACAGCAAGAACGACTATGACCCCGCGCAGGGCGCCAAGGACAGCCATGCGCTAGGCAAATTCTTCAACGGCCAAGTGGGCCAGCCGCGCCGCACCTACATCACCGGTGCGTCGATGGGCGGGCATGTCACCGGCATCGTCGCTGAGCAATGGCCCAAGTCCTACGACGGAGCGATGCCGGTCTGCGGCGTGCTGGGCGACTACGAGCTGTTCGACTACTTCCTCGATTTCAACGTTGCCGCACAAACCCTGTCGAGCATCGGCAAGACGTTCCCCTACGAGGCAGACTACCTGATGGCCACGGTGCCACCCACCAAGGCCGCGCTCGGGCCGGCGTTCCCGTTCGTTCTGAACACGTCGGGGAGTCAACTGAAATCGCTGACGCAACTGCGTTCGGGCGGCGTGCGGCCGCTCTTCGATCAAGGCTGGCTGTTCTGGAACGCGGTGGCGGGCGACTTCCTGTTCAGCTTGGGCGTGGGCGACGGCACGCTGCCGCGCCAGCCGGGCAACGCCGTGCAGAATTCCGATGTCACCTACCAGTTCGACATCGATCCGGCGCTCTCGGTGGACGAAGCCGCCTTCAACGCCACGGTGCAGCGCGTCACGGCCGACCCGCAAGCGCGCCGCAACAACGGCTTGGCCAACGTCTCGCCGACCCTGGGCAACCTGAAGATCCCGATGCTGACGCTGCACACGCTGGGCGACTTGTTCGTGCCTTTCGTGATGGAGCAGATTTACGCCGAACGCGTGGCGGCGAACAACGCTTCGCACCTGCTGGTGCAGCGCGCCACGCGCGATGTCGGCCATTGTTCGTTCACGCCGGCAGAACTGGTGAGGACCTTCGTTGATCTGGCGACCTGGGTCGAGACCGGCGCCAAGCCGGCTGGCGACGACGTGCGCAACCCGACCGCCGTGGCCCATCCCAACTTCGGCTGCACCTACACCGACAAGACCGCGCCGCGCATCTGGGACACGCCCGGGCTCGGGTTCCTGCGGCCGGCGGCCTGCACGCCTTGACAAGGAGCCGGGGCGCTCAGCGACCCGGCGCTCGTTGCTGCGCAGACGATTCGCGTTGCAGCCCGACGCACACCGCGTGGAAGCGGTAGTCGGGCAACGTGCACAGGCTTTCCAGGCAGACGCGAAACGGCACCTGCGCCTGTTCGCGGCGGCAACGCATCAGCGGGCTGGAGGGCTGGCCGGGTGTCGCGCCCGCTTCGGCGCTGTCGGTGCTGGCCGCGGCAGGCGGTGGGTCGTTACGGCGCGCCGGTGGTGCATCCGGCCCCGGCGACGGCGACGGTGACTGCGAATCGATGATTGCCTTCGCGGCCTGGGCGCGCACCAACGCAGCGGCCATGTCGGGGGAGAGCCGCGCGGGGGGCTCGGCAGCGCGCGCCGCGGCACCGCGATCAGCCACCGGCGGCGCGGGGGCCTTGGCGGCGCGCGCGCTGGCCGGTGCGGTGCTGGCGGGGCCGGCAGCCACGGCGGGTGCGGTTGCGACAGCGGGCGCTGACGCTGCCGCTACGGCGGCCACGGCCGCGACGGCAGGAACAGGGGCGGCTGACGCTGCCGCCCCGGCGCTATTTGCCGATACGGCCGATCCGGCCGGTGCGGCGGATGTTTCGCCGGCCGCCGGCGACGCCGCGGCCGCCACCGCCGACGGCGGCAGCGCGGCCGGCGGCGCCGAGGCAAGCGCTGCCGGTGCCTGCACGACGCGCGGCGCTGCATCACCGCCCTGGCCGCGCAGCGCGAACCAGGCCGCCGCCGCGCCCGCACCCACCAGCACCAGCACCCCGGCTCCCCAGGCCAGGCCGCGGCGCGCCGGCGGCGCGGGTGCCGCGGTGCGCTGCGTGTGGCTGTGGTCGGGGCCGACCCAGGAGCGCGTGCGATCGGCCGCCAGGCTGGCCAGCAAGGTGTCTTCGCCCGGCGCTGGCTCGCTCGTGTCCAGATCAATGTGTGTCGTCGAGACCGTGTCCGGCTCGCCGCCGCGCAGCAAGGCGTCGCGCAACTGCTGTACCTGCTGCGGGCGCTCGGCCGGACGCAGCGCCAGCATCCAGTCGATGACGCGCAGGAAGCCCGTCGAATAGCCCTCGGCGCCTTGCTCGGCCAGCTTGTGCAGGTCGTCGTCCAACGCGCGCATCTGGGCCGGCGGCGGGGCCCGGCCGGTGATCATGAAATACAGCGTGCCACCCAGCGCATAGAGGTCGGTCCACGGCCCTTGCACGCCGGCGCGCGTGTCGTCGTATTGTTCGATCGGCGCGTAGCCGAACTTGATCACCGCCGTGAGCTTGCGGGTCTGGCCTTCGATGGTGCGCCGCGCGGAGCCGAAATCGAGCAGGATCGGGCGCTTGCCGCCGACCATCAGGATGTTGTCGGGGGCGACATCGCGGTGCACGATGCTCTGCGCGTGCAGCACCTCCAGCGCGCCGAGCATGGCGTCGAGCAGATCGCGCAGTTGTGCCTCGTCGAAGGGCGTGCGCAGCGTGCGGCGGTGGTGCGTGAGCGTGTCGCCGGCGTAGAACGGCATCACGAAGTAGGCGGTGCCGTTGCTCTTCCAGAACTGGTAGACCTTGACCAGCGCCGGGTGGTCCAGGCTGGCGAGCAGGCGCGCTTCTTCGACGAAGCTGCGCAGCCCGGCCTCGAAAGTGGAGGCGTTGGACTGCGAGAGCAGCGTGATCTGGCCGTTGCTGGTGCGCCCGGCCAGGAAGGCCGGCATGTACTCCTTGATCGCCACGCGGCGCGACAGGGAGTGGTCGTAGGCGTCGTAGACGATGCCGAAGCCGCCCGCGCCGAGCACGCCGCGCAGCTCGAAGTCGCCCATGCGCGTGCCGGCAGGCAGCGGCGGCTGGTGAATGGCTTCGGTGTCGGGGCGTGTGTCGGACATCGATCTGAGGTTGCGAGGAAGCGCGGCGGACGAAATGGCAGATGCTGCCACCAGTCACGCCGGCGCGCGACGAAATCCTACCGATGCTTCCATCAACTGGCGGGTGTAATCGGCTTCAACGCGATGCGCCGCCAAATCCGCCGCGGCCAGTGCTTCCACCGCCTGGCCGCGCCGCATCACCAGCAGCCGTTCGCACAGATGCGTGATCACCGCCAGGTCGTGGCTCACCATCAGGAAGGTCAGCGCGCGGCGCGCGCGCAGCGCTTCGAGCAGGTTCAGCACCTCGGCCTGCACCGAGGCATCCAGCGCCGAGGTCGGTTCGTCGAGCAGCAGTACCTGCGGCTCGAGGATCAGCGCGCGGGCGATGGCCACGCGCTGGCGCTGGCCGCCGGAGAGCTGGTGCGGGTAGCGGAATCGAAAAGCGACCGGCAAGCCGACATCGTCCAGGGCTTGCGCGATGCGCTCGTCCTCATCGGCGATGCCATGGATGGCCAGCGGCTCGGCGAGCATGCGGTCCACCGTCTGGCGCGGGTGCAGGCTGGCGTAGGGGTCCTGGAAGACCATCTGCACCTGGCGGCGGAAGGCTTTGCTGCCCACCTTGGTGGCATGGCCGCCGAGTTTCATGTTCTCGGCGTCACTGCCGGTCAGGCGCACCTCGCCGGCGGTCTTCGGTGCCAGGCCGCAGATCGCGCGCAGTACGGTGGATTTGCCCGATCCCGATTCACCGACCAGGCCGAAGGCGGCGCCGGCGGGCACATCAAATGAAACGTTGTCGACCGCGGTGAAGCCGTCGTAGACAACGCGAAGACCGGCGACGGACAGGCCTACGCTGCTCACAGCGCCCACTCCGCCAGGCGCTGCAGCGTCGGCAGCGGGTGCGCCGAAGCGCCGAGTCGCGGCAGGCATTCCAGCAGGCCCCGCGTGTAGGGATGTTCGGCCTCATGCAATCGGTTTGCGGCGATCGACTCCACCACTCGCCCGGCGTACATCACCAGCACGCGGTCGCAGAACGAGGCCACCAGGCGCAGGTCGTGCGAGATGAAGATCAGGCCCATGCCACGATCGGCGACGAGCGCATCGAGGATCTTCAGCACCTCGAGCTGCACTGTCACATCGAGCGCCGAGGTCGGCTCGTCGGCGATCAGCAGCTCGGGCCCGGCGATCAGCATCATCGCGATCATCGCGCGCTGGCCCATGCCGCCCGAGACCTCGTGCGGGTACAGGCCGTAGACGCGCTCGGGCCGGTCGATATGCACCGCGGCCAGCGCCTGCAAGGCCTGTTCGCGCGCCTCGCGACGCGACACCGGCCGGTGCGTGCGCAGCGTCTCGACGATCTGCGCGCCGATCGACAGCACCGGGTTGAGCGAGAACTTCGGGTCCTGCAGCACCATCGCGATGCGGCCGCCGCGCAGCTCGCGGCGTGTGCTGTCGTCGCAAGTCAAGAGCGGGATGTCCTGAAAGCGCAGCGTCTTCGCGCTGACACGCCCGCCCGGCGCCGTGAGCCCGAGGATCGCGCGCCCGGTCTGCGACTTGCCCGACCCCGATTCGCCGACGATGCCCAGCCGCTCGCGGCCGAGCGAGAACGAGACACCGCGCACCACTTCGTTCCAGCCGCCTTCGCGCGCCGGATAGGCCACACGCAGGTCGTCGACTTCGAGCATCGGCGCGATCATGCCGGTGGCGCCCGGCCGACCGAAGCCAACGACGCGCCCCTTGGGGGCGGCGAGCGCAGCGAGCTCGGGGCTGTCACTTCAATGCCTTGGGATCGAGCGCATCGCGCAACCCGTCGCCGAGCAGGTTGAACGCCAGGCTGATCAGAAAGATCGCCGCCCCGGGTGCCGCGGCCACCCACCATTGGTCGAGCACGTACTGGCGGCCGCCGGCGATCATCGCGCCCCATTCGGGGGTCGGCGGCTGCGCGCCCAGGCCCAGGAAGCCCAGGCCCGCGGCGGTGAGGATGATGCCGGCCATGTCCAGCGTGACACGCACGATCACCGACGACAAGCACATCGGCATGATGTGGCGCAACACGATGCGCGTGGGCGAAGCGCCGATCAGCCGCACCGCGGCGATGTAGTCGGCGCCGCGCAGCGTGAGTGTCTCGGCCCGTGCGATGCGTGCGTAGGGCGGCCACGAGGTGATGGCAATCGCGATCACCGCGTTCTCGATGCCCGGGCCGAGTGCGGCGACAAACGCCAGCGCCAGGATCAGGCGCGGAAAGGCCAGGAAGATGTCGGTGATGCGCATCAGCAGCGCGTCGAGCCAGCCACCGGCGTAGCCGGCCACGGTGCCCACCACGAGGCCGATGGGTGCTGCCAGCACGGCCACCAGCAGCACCACGTAGAGCGTGATGCGGGCGCCGTGGATCAGGCGCGAGAGGATGTCGCGGCCCTGGTCGTCGCTGCCCAGCCAATGCGTGGCCGAGGGTGGCAGCAGCCGCGCATTGGCGAGGTCGCCCGCGGTGGGCGAGTGCGGCGCGAGCCAGGGCGCGAAGAGTGCCACGATCGCGAGCAGGATCACGATCGCCAGCCCGAGCAGCGCGAGCCGGTTGTGCGCGAAGCCGCGCCAGATGCTGTAGGCACGCCCCCAGGCCGCCTGCCGGCGCGAGGCCGGCCGCTCGGACATCAGCCACTCGTGCAGCGATGCCCTGCTCACGTCAAACGTCGAGGCGGAAGCCCAGATCCAGTTCCGACGCCGGCACGCCGCCCAGGCCCCAGTTCGCCAGCGCCGGCTCGCCGAGCACGATGGTGATGTCGGATGCCGCGATGCCCAAAGCGCCGAAGCGCTCGACGATGCCGTGGTAGAGCTTCTTCTTCGCGTCCAGCGAGCGGCCGGGAAACATCAGGATCTCGACGAAGGTGAAGTTCTCGGTCTTGCCGGGCGGCACTTCGAAGTGTTCGGGCCGATGCTCGACGTAGCGCACCTGGCGGTCGTGCTCGGGGACCTTCAGCGCCTCGACCTGTGCCTGGCAGACGGCTTCGATGAGGGCGCGCACCTGCTCGGGCGCGCGGCTCTTGCGGACTTCGATGCGGGCGATCGGCATGGCGGGCAGTTTCGCGTGCTGCGCCGCGGATACGACTCACTCCGGCTAGGCGCTGGACAGCCACCAGCCGGTGCCCACGCACCAGGCGCTCTGATCGGGTGGCGTGCCGCGCCGCAGCGAACGCACCGTGGCCAGCGACTGCCGCTCCAGCGCTTTGCTGATCGATGCCGAAGTGCGCTCGTCGCGCGCGCCGATGCAGG
>JANNQO010000191.1:0-25073 GCA_031400795.1 Rubrivivax sp.
CGCAGCAAAGCGGAGTGTGCTGTCCATCACCGCGCCGACCTTCGGGTCCCGGTCGTTGGCATGAAACTTGCTATATAGTTAATTACCTCCAGACTAGCGAAAGTTTGTTTGACCGGGAGCGATACGCACAGGTGATTACAACCCACCTGTGCGTATTTTCTTTTATTTCTTATATAACTTGGCACGATTCTTGCTAAGTCCTAATCAGCTTCTAAGCGAGTGAGCTTCGCAATCCGGTCCCTACAACGCATCCCGGGACGATGCTTCGCACAACTAACTCACATCGCTTTATGCCAGTTTCCCCTCTTCCGGCTATCGACGCCGATGCATGTTCCGCCTGGTCCGCAACGGACCGCAACCTCTACAACAAGCTGCCTGCGTGGCTTGTCAAACGCGAAGTCAAGTTTCGCCGTCGTTACGGCAACTGGAAGCGCCCGTTCGGTAAGATGAAGTGGGACGCCAACAAGGGCGCCACGATAACCGGTGTCATCACCGAGCCTCCTCCGCAGCTTCGCCAGTTCGCCTTCCCGGCCATCTTGACCAGTCAGGTCGCCAAGAAGGACATCATCCAATATCGCGAACGGACCGTCGCGGCCAGCTTGAACCATCACAAGTTCGAGTCCTTGCCGTTCGAGTTCCTTCCGTCGTTCGAGGACTTCGTCGACAAGAAGCTCACGACCAGCGTGGACTTCGTGATGGAGTGGCAGGAAGACTACCAGAACATGTTCTACCGCGGTTTCATGTTCCACCAGTCGCCGGCCGTTTACTTCTGCAACCACGCGACGAACGCGGTCGACAGTTTGGCGCCAGTCGGCACGGGCAACATCGCCGGTCGGCGCCGAACATGCCGACGCGCAGCGCGCTCTTGCGCAGATCCACACCCAATTGCTCGGCGACTTCGGCGATGGCCAGCGCATACGACGGCGTTGCGCACAGCACGCGCGCGCCGAAATCCACGATCAGCGCCACCTGGCGCTCGGTCGACCCGCCCGACGCCGGCACGACGACACCGCCCAGGCGCTCCGCGCCGCAATGGACGCCGAGGCCACCGGTGAACAGGCCGTAGCCGTAAGCGTTGTGGATCACGTCGCCGGGTCGCGCGCCGGCGCAACACAGCGTGCGCGCCATCAAGCCGGCCCAGGTGTCCAGGTCAGCCAGGGAGTAACCGACCACCGTGGGTTTGCCGGTCGTTCCCGACGAAGCATGCAGGCGCGCCAGGCCGTCCACGGGCCGCGCGAACAGGCCGAACGGATAGTGGTCGCGCAGGTCGGCCTTGACGGTGAAGGGCAGCCGCTGCAGGTCTGCCAACGAGCGCACGTCCTGGGGCGCGATGCCGGCTTCGGCAAATCGGCGGCAATGGAAAGGCACATGCTCGTTGGCGTTGCGCAGCGTCGATTGCAGGCGCTCGAACTGCAACGCCGCGAGCTGTTCGCGCGGCAAGGTCTCGGCCGCGGCGTCGAAGTACCCGCAGGCCGTGCCGCCCTTGCGCACGCCGAGCTCCGCCCTAGTGACTGCCCCCATCGGAACCTCCGTGCTAACGCCGCACGCCGCGCACCGGCAGGTGCGCCAGTGCAAAGCCCTGGTTGAACGCCGCGCGCGTGACCAATGTGTGCTTGACCCAGGCCCCGGCCAAGGCCGCGGACAGGCCGGCGATCGCAACCGCCGCGGCGCTCACTGCGGCCGGCAGCGCGGCCTGGCCGACAAGCGCAAGCAGGCCCAGCGGCAGCACCGTGCCGGCGGTCTGCAGCACCCAGCCCGCCGGGTCCAGTGCCGCGTGGGCGCGCGCGGCGGCACTTGCGAGCAGCGCGCGCCGGTAGGCAAACCACAGCAGCACGCGCACCAGCACCAGCGCAGCAAACAGCCACAGCAGCAGCGGTGCGCCCGCCCCATGCCGCCCTTCGAAGTGCGCGGCATCGATGATCGAGAACAGCCCACCGCCCTCGGCCAGGCCGGTGACGATGATCCAGGGCGCCGCCAGCGGCTCACGCCATGCCGGAATGCCGCGCGCGGCGCGCAGGATGCGGCTCTGGGTGAAGAGGAACAGCAGCGCGAGTGCGGCGGCCGCCCAGCGCGACCCGGGCACGCCCAGGGCCGCAGCCAACCCGGCAGGGAACAGCAGCGTGGCGGTGATGGCCTCGCGCGACATCCACGAGGTGCGCGCATTGAAGAACACGTTCAGCGCACGCAGCGGACGGCCGATCTCGAGCCAGACACACAACAGGCCCAGGCCGACCAAGGCCAGGCCGCCGAGCATCGGCGCCGCCAACGGTGCGCTTTGCGCGCTGGAGAGCGCGCTGAAGACGATCAACCCGCAGCCTGCGCCGCCGCAGATGAAATTGCCCGCGGCGCGCCAGTCCCAATGCGCCTGCTGCCAGGGATTCGGACCGTAGCTCATGGCGCCTCCGAGTCCCAGAGGTAGTGAAAACCGGGTCCGGTGCCCAGTTCCTCGTGCATGCGGAAATGCTGGTTCTGGGCAAGCAACTTCGAGACGTTGCTGTTCGGGTCGTCAGCGTCGCCGAAGGCCATCGCCTGGGCGATGCAGGAGTTGACGCAGGCCGGGGTGGCTTCGGGGTCGATGCCCGGTGTCAAGCCCTTCTCGAGTCCGGCATCGATGCGCTCGACGCAGAACGTGCACTTGGTGGCAACCGCCAGGCGCGCGTCGTCATGGCGCAGCGTCTCGCTCTCGGTCGCCTTGCCGTAGGCGAAGGTGGCACGCTCGGTCTTGTAGCGCGCCTGGTACGGGCAAGCCACCGAGCAATAGGCGCAGCCGATGCACAGCTCGTAGTCGATGGTGACGATGCCGTCGGCGCGCTGCTGGGTGGCCCGGGTCGGGCACACGTGCATGCAGGGCGGCTCGTCGCAATGCTGGCAGCCCACCGGCACGAAGGCGCGCTGCACGTCGGGGTACTCGCCGAATTCCATGTCGAGCACGCGCCGCCACTGCACGCCGGGCGGCGTGGCGTTGGCATGCTTGCACGCCGCCGTGCAGGTCTGGCAGCCGACGCAGCGCCTCAGATCGGCAACCATCGTCCACCGGGTCATGGCATGGCCCTTTCGATCTTCACGCGCACGATGTCCGCGCTCGACCCCGTGGCATCGGTCAGGTCCATCGACATCGTGGCCAGCGCGTTCAGGCTGGGCACGCCGAAGTCCTTGGCCAGCGGCGTCGCCCAATGGTCAAACTGACCGATCAGAAGCAACGTGTCGGGACGGATGCCCTGGCGCAACACGACCTTGCCGCGCACGCTGCGCTTGGGTGTGGAGATCTCGATCAGGTCGCCGTCGGCGATGCCGAGCTTTTCGGCCGCGCGCGGATTCATGATCACGCCGCGATGCCCGGCCACGTTGCCGGCAACCTCGTGGATCATCTGCACGCCGACATTGCCGCCCCAGGCGTACTGCATGCTGCGCGCGGTCAGCAGCCAGAACGGATAGTCGCCGGGCTTGCCGCCGTTGGCCGTGACGGGCCACTCCCACAGCGCGGGGAAATCCTTCCACACCGGCAGGGCCTGGTACTCGGCCATCTGCTTGTCCCACCAGTGCATGTCGTGTTCGTGCAGGCGGCGGCCCAGTTCGGCACCGACGCGCTGCAGCCGTTCCTGGTAGGGCATCTCGAAACGCAGGCCGCGCTCGACCATCGTCGGGTACAGGTACCAGTTCACGCGCGGGAAGGGCTTGGTCGCGAAGCCCTGCTGCTTCCACCAGTCAAGCCCGTGCGCGCTGGCACCGCCGGTCAACTCGGCACTGGCGGCGCGGCACATGGCGTCCCAGATTTCTTCGCGCCCATGGACGCGGTCGATCGGCAGCGAGAAGTCGCCGTGTTCACTCTTCAGTGCCACGCCGCCGGCGCCCCTGTTGATGGCCGCGTTGTACTCCTCGAGGATGCCGGTGCGGCGCGCCAGTTCTGTGGCGATGTCGGTGAAGTCGCGTGCCTCGCCGCGCATCGCCACCACGGGCTGGCGCAGCGCAAAGCCCTGCTGATCCCAGAACTGCTCGACGTACTTGGTGCCGCCGATGCGGATCAGTTGCAGGCCTTCGAGGTCGGTCGCGTCGGGCAGCAGGATGTCGGCGAAGTGATTCGTCTCGTCGAGCGTGTAAGCCATCGCGACGACGAACGGAAAGCGCGCGATCTTGGCGCCCACCGCTGCCGTGTCCCAGAACGAGATCGCGGGGTTGGTGCGATAGACGAACCACACGTCCGGGAAAGTGACCTGCGGCAGGCCCTTGGGCGTCTCGTCCAGGAACATCCACGAGAAATGCGTCGGGCCAAGTGCCTGGCTCCAGGCGCCGTTGCCGACCAGCGGCACCATCGTCTTGTAGGCGTTGCGGATGTTCGGCCGCGGCGACCAGGTGGCCCGGTCGGTGGGGTTCATCGGATAGTTCATGAAGCCGTCCGGCCCGGGCTGCGCGCTTTGCAGCCGCTCGGCCATCGGCCGCACCAGGCGCACCGTGGTGCCGAGCGTGCCGCCCGGCACTTCGAGCGCACCGACCAAGGTGGCGAGCAGGGTGCGTGCCCAGCAGCATTCGTAGCCGCCCCAGCCGTTGTTGATGGTCTTGCCCAGCGTGACCGCGACCGGGCGGAAGGGCAGCGTGTGGCCCTCGATGTCGATGCTCTGGCCGACACACGCGTGCTCGACGTACTCGAACGCGATCTTGCGCATCGTGGCGGCTGGCACGTCGCAGATGGCCGCGGCCCACTCGGGCGAATACGGCCGCACATGCTCGACCAGTTTGTCGAAACCGGTCTCGCCGCGCAGCAGGCCTTCGGCCAGCACTTCGTCGTCGGCACCGATCTCGATCGCATCGACCTCCACCTGTGCCTGCAGCGCCTCGTCGATGCCCGGCGTGTCGTGCGTGCAGGCGGCTTGCGTCAGCGTATTCCAGACCAGTGGCTTGCGCGAAACCCGGTCGCGCAGGTAGTAGCCATGCGGGCCGACGAGGTAGGGCGAGCCGGTGCGCTGCTTGAGGTGCAGCAGGTCCAGGCGCTCGCGCGGCATCTCGTGCAGCATCAGGTGGATCAGAGCGAACAGGAAGGCCGCATCGGTCTTGGGCTTGATCGGCACCCATTGCGCCGAACACGCGCCGGTGACCGACAGGTGCGGCTCGACCTGCACCCGCTTCATGCCGCGCACGCGCGCATTCGCGTGGCGCCAGACGCCGACCACGCCGCCCGAGGCCTCGATGTTGGAGCCGCAGGAGATCAGGTAATTGCACATC
Organism: Rubrivivax sp.; assembly: GCA_031400795.1. GTDB lineage: Bacteria > Pseudomonadota > Gammaproteobacteria > Burkholderiales > Burkholderiaceae_C > Rubrivivax. The sequence goes on from JANNQO010000191.1 coordinate 5,218, forward strand.
GGCGTGTCGGCCGCGACGATGAACGCGCGGTGCCAGAACTCGCCGTACAGGTGCTCGGAGTGGTCGCACTTGACGCCCTGCCCCGAGCCGAAACCCATATCGACCGCGCCCCAGGCCGCCAGGAAGGCCGGGAAGGTGCCCATGTAGAACTGCGGCGTGCCGCCGCCGCCGAAGCTCGCCGCCAGGCGCGGGTAGCCGGATGCATCGGTGAGGCCTTCGGCGCGAATACGGTTCAGCCGCTCGGCGATCAGGTCGAAGGCCTCGTCCCAGGCAATCGGTACGAAGCCCGGGTCTTCGTCACGCCCCTTCTTCGGGTTCGTGCGCTTCATCGGCGTCAGCACCCGGTTCGGGTTGTAGGTCTTCTGCACCAGGCCGTAGGCCTTGACGCAGACCTTGCCGCCGCCCGGGTGCACCTTGGCCGCGCAGAAGTTGGGCTCGACCTCGGTGGCGACGCCGTCGACCACCTTGACGGTCAGCAGGTCGGGGCCGGCCACGCATTGGTAGCAGTAGGTCGGCACGCGCTTGCTGCGCACGGCGGTGCTGCTGGTCACGCCAGACCCGCCTTCTGCGCCTTGGCGGCCAGGCGCGCTTCAGTCTTCTTCACGTCGACGACGAAACGTTGGTGGCGCCCCGTGCACACCGGCTCGACGTTGTCGCGGCCCTCGACGTCGAAGCTCACCGCACGGCCCTGCACCTCCGCGATGCGCACGCTCAACTCGACCTTCATGCCCATCAGCGTGGCCGCGGTGTGGTCGAGCTCGACGCGCGTGCCCACCGAATCCTCGCCCGGGTCCAGGTGCTGCAGCAGCAGCTCGCGGCAGGCGAATTCGATATCGCGCACCAGCCACGGCGTGGCGTACACGCGTGCCTTCTCGCCCATGAAGTCGATCGTGCGCTCGCGGTCGACCTCGACCGTGACGTCACCGGCGACGCCGGCCAGCAGGGTGCTCTTCATCGGGTCTTCCTTTCGTGTGGCGTGGGTTTCGCCTTTGTTCACAAGCCCATGTAGGACTGCTGCACCTGTGGGTCGCGCAGCAGTTGCGTGGCCGCGCCTTCGAGCACGATGCGGCCGCTTTCCATCACATAGCCGCGATCGGCGATGGCCAGCGCGGCACGCGCGTTCTGGTCGACGAGCAGGATCGTCGTGCCCAGCGCCTTCAGGCCGGCCACCTGCGCGAAGATCTCGGCCACCAGGCGCGGCGCCAGGCCCATGCTCGGCTCGTCCAGCAGCAGCAGCCGCGGCTCGCCCATCAGCGCGCGGCCGATGGCCAGCATCTGCTGCTGGCCACCCGACAGGTTGCCGGCGAGTTGCTGGCGCTTGTCGTGCAGCACCGGGAACAGCGCGTACACGCGCTGCAGCGTCTGGGTGCTGCCGCGGGCGAAGGTGCCGAGCTCCAGGTTATCGAGCACGGTCATCGGCGCGAACACCTGGCGGCCTTCGGGCACCTGCACGATGCCCATCTGCACGCGCTGGCGTGCGTGCCGTGCACCGATGTTCTGGCCGTCGAAGCGGATCTGGCCGCCATGCACCGGCTGCACACCGGACAGCGCCTTCAGCAGCGTGGTCTTGCCCGCGCCGTTGGCACCGACCAGCGCCACCAGTTCACCGGCAGCCACGTGCAGGCTGACGCCGGCCAATGCCGGGATGCGGCCGTAGCGGCTCTCCAGGCGCTCGACCTCAAGCATGCTCGGCTCCGTCGGCTGCACCCACGCCTTCGACCGTGCCGAGATAGGCCTCGATGACGGCGGGATCCCGGCTCACCACGTCGGGCGGGCCGTCGGCCAGCACGCGGCCGCGGTCGAGCACAGTGACGCGGTCGGACACGCCCATCACCAGCTTCATGTTGTGCTCGACCAGCACCACCGCCGTGCCCTCGGCTGCCAGCCGCTTGAGAAGTGCGTCGATGTCGTGCGCCTCGGTGGCGTTCAGGCCGGCGGCCGGCTCGTCCAGCAGCAGCAGCTTCGGCTCGGCGGCCAGCGCGCGCGCGATCTCCAGCCGCTTCAGCGCGCCGTAGGGCATGGCGTCGGCGGCCGCGTCCTCCCAAGCCGCCAGCCCCACCGCGCGCAGCAGCCGCCGCGCGGCGTCGCGGCAGGCGGCCTCGGCACGCACCAGGCCGGGCAGGCGCAGCAGCGAGGCGAGCAGCGAGCCCGGCTCGCGCAGGTGGCGGCCGGTCATCACGTTCTCCAGCGCCGTCATGTTGAAGAACACCTGCAGATTCTGGAAGGTGCGGCCGATGCCGGCGGCGGCAAAGCGATGCGTCGGCAGCCCGGCAAGCTCGACGCCGTCCAGGCGGATGCTGCCGGCGTCAGGCCGGTACACGCCGCTGAGCATGTTGATCAGGCTGGTCTTGCCGGCGCCGTTGGGGCCGATGATCGAATGCACCGTGCCGGCGCGCACCTTCAGGTTCACGTCCTGGTTGGCATGCACGCCACCGAAGACCTTGCCCAGCCCCTGCACCGCAAGCAGTGTCATGTGTGCACCCGACGGCCCGCGGCCGGTCCTGGCGAGCGGGAGAATGAGCGTTTGCGGCGGCCCGGCGTGCTCACGGCCGCCTCCGTGCCCACCACTGCGCCAGCGCGGGCACCACGCCCTGCGGAAAGAACACCATGGTGGCGATCAGCACTGCGCCGAAGACCATCATCTCGTAGTCCTTCAGCGCCGTCAGCACCTGGGGCAGCATGGTCAGCAGCGCGGCACCGACCACCGCGCCGAAGATCGAGGCCATGCCACCGAAGACGACCATGATCACCAGCTCCACCGAGTGCAGGAACGAGGCCTTGGCCGGGGTGATGAAGCCGGTGTAGTGCGCCATCAATGCGCCAGCCCCTGCCGCCACCAGCGCCGACAGCACGAACACCTGCAGCTTGGCGCGGCCGCTGTCGATGCCCAGCGTCTGCGCCGCCACCTCCGAGCCGTGCAGCGCACGCAGCGCCCGCCCGCGTGGCGATTCGATCAGGTTGAAGGCCAGCCACACCGTGGCCAGCAGCACCGCGCCCGAGATCCAGTACCAGGTGCGTTCGCCGACCACCGCCCAGCCGAAGATCACCAGCGCGGGCACGGCCATGCCGTCGGGTCCGCCGGTGAGCCGGTCTTCGGTGGTGATGACGATGGCGATGATGACGCCCAGGCCCAGCGTCGCCATGGCCAGCGTGTGCCCCTTCAGCCGCAGTGTGGGCCGCCCTATCGCCAGCGCCAGCAGCGCCACGCCGGCGCAGGCCAGCGGCAGCGACAGCCAGGGTGGCAGCCCGACGTGCGTGGCGAGGATCGCGCTCCCGTAGCCGCCGAGCGCGAAAAAGCCGGCGTGGCCCAGGCTGATCTGCCCGGCATAGCCGATGAGCAGGTTCAACCCGACGCAGACGGTGGCGTTCAGCGCCACCAGGATGGCCACCTCGTAGAAGTAGTTGTTGGCCAACACCAGCGGCAGCAGTGCGATCACGGCCGTCAGCAGCAGCAACCCGCCGCCGCGCGGGCGTGCCCACCATTGCGGCACGGCCACGCGGGCCTCAGACACGTTCGCTACCGCGTCCACCGAGCAGGCCCTGCGGCATCAGGAACAACACGACCAGGATCACGACGAAGGCGATCGCGTCCTTGTAGGCTGACGAGACGAAGCCGGCGCCCAGGCCTTCGAGCAGGCCGAGCACCATACCGCCGAGCACCGCACCGGCAAAGCTGCCGAGCCCGCCGAGCATGGCCGCGGCAAAACCCTTCAGGCCGAGCGTGATGCCGGCGTCGTAGGAGGTGAAGGCGATCGGTGCGATGAGCACGCCGCCGAGCGCGCCCAGGCCGGCTGCCAGGCCGAAGCTCGCAAAGAGCACGCCGCGCGTGTTGATGCCCATCAGCTGCGCGGCGATGCGGTTGTAGGAGGTGGCCCGCATGGCCTTGCCGAGCAGCGTGCGCCCGTAGAAAGCGCTCAGCGCGACCACCGCCAGCGCGGCGCCGCCCATCACCCACAGGCTTTGCGGCAGCAGCGTGGCACCCAGCCATTCGATGGGCTGCTCGCTCGAGAACGACGGCAGCCGGTGCACGCCCTTGCCCCACAGCAGCTGAGCCAGGCCGCGCAGGAACAGCGCCACGCCGATGGTGATGATGATCAGCGTGATCGTGCCGGCGTGGCGCACCGGCTCGATGGCGAGCTTCTCGATGAGCAGCGCGACCACCACCGACGCCAGCACCGCCAGCGGCAGCGCCACGAGAAGCGGCAAACCCAACGCCAGCAGCGTCACCGCGCTCATGCCACCGATCATCACGAACTCGCCCTGTGCGAAGTTGATCGCGCCGCTGGCGTTGTAGATGATCGAGAAGCCCAGCGCGACAAGCGCGTAGATCGCCCCCGCGGTCAGCCCACCGGCGATGAACTGGAGCCAGGCACCGCCCATGGTGCTGCAGGCCGCATCGGCTCAGTTCACCAGCGCCCAGTTGCCGTTGCGCACCTCGAGCATGCGAAACGCACTCAGGTCCAGCCCCATGTGGTCGGTGGCCGACATGTTGACCACTCCGCCGGTGCCGACATAGCCCTTGCTCGTTTCGAGCGCATCGCGCACCTTGGCCTTGTCGGTCGAGCCGGCGGACTTGATGGCGTTCACTGCCAGCATCAGCCCGTCATAGGCATGGCCGCCGAAGGTGGAGACGTCGGCCTTGTACTTGTCCTCGAAGGCCTTGCGGTAGCTGCTGACGACGGGCTTCTGCGCATCACCGGCGGCCAGCTGGTCGGCCACCAGCAGCGCCGCGGCCGGCAGCCTCACGCCATCGGCGGCAGGGCCGGAGAGCTTGATGTATTCCTTGGACGCGACGCCGTGCGACTGGTACAGCGGCAGCGTCAGCCCGACCTGGCGGTAGTTGCGCGTGACGATCGCCGGGCCCTGGCCAAAGCCGGCGTTGAGCACCGCCTGCGCGCCGCTGCCCTTGATCTTGGTGAGCTGCGCGGTCATGTCGGTGTCGGCGGCGCCGTAGGTCTCGTCGGCGACGAACTCGATGCCGTACTTCGGCGCCACCTTCTGGCATTCGCCGCGCATCGACTTGTCGAAGCCGCCGCTGCCCGAGATCAGCGCCACCTTGCTGATCTTGCGCGACTGCAGGTCGATGAAGATCTTCTCGCAAGCCATGCGGTCGGTGTGCGGCGTCTTGAAGACCCACTTCTTCGCCGGCTCGACGATGACCACCGCGCCGGCCAGCGAAATGAAGGGCACGCCGGCCTGCTCGACCATCGGCACCACCGCCATCGTCGTGCCGGTGGTGCTGCCGCCGACGATGACGTCGACCTTGTCCTGCTCGAGCAGCCGCTTGGCGAAGGTGCGCGCCTTCTCGGCGTCGCCGGCGTCGTCATAGGCCACCAGCTGCAGCTTGCGGCCGAGCACGCCGCCTTCGGCGTTGAGGCGATCGACGTAGAGCTCCAGCGTCTTCAATTCCGGATCGCCGAGGAAGGCGGCCGGCCCGGTGACGGACAGGAACGCGCCGACGCGGATCGGCTCCTGGCCCCAGGCGCCCTGGGCAGCCAGCAGTCCCGCCACGCCGGCCAGCAGGCCCTGGCCGCACAGCGTGCGGACGAATGCGATGAGTCTCATGCCTGTCTCCTTGTCCACGCGGGAACATTGCACAATCGTTGACGCGAGCGTCCAAGGGGTTGATGGACACCGACCGCCAACGATAAAATTATTCTGGTACTTGAATGCCGATATTGGATTGATCCAGAACAAGGAATGAAGAAGCCCGCTGCAACCCCACCGCGCAGGCGCCCGATCGCGTCCCCGCGTGAAAGCCCGGAAGCGGACGCCGTGCTTGAGGTGCGCGCCGTGCGCCGCACCGACCTGGACCGGGTCATCGACCTCGATGCCACGGTGACGGGCCTGGAGAAGCGCAAGTACTGGTTGTCGGTGTACCGCCGCTACGGCAGCGGCCAGCACGATGCACAGCAGTTCCTGGTCGCGCTGTTGCGCGGCCGGGTTGTCGGCTTCGTCATCGGCGAGGTGCGCGACTGGGAATTCGGCTCGCCCCCGTGCGGCTGGGTGTTCGCTATCGACGTGGACCCGCAGGCGCGACTGGCCGGCGTAGGCACCCGACTGCTGCAGGTCATCGGCGCGCGCTTCCAGCGCATCGGCGTGCGCAAGCTGCGCACCATCGTGGCGCTGGAGAACACGCTGATCCTGTCCTTCTTCCGCAGCCAGGGCATGATGGCCGGGCCGCTGATCGCATTGGAGATGGATCTTGAGCCCTGAACAGGGGCGTGCCAAGGCGCTCGCGCCGATGCCATGAGATTGCAGAAGAACACCTCGCTGGCGCTGTACAGCGTGCTCGAGTTCGTGCGAACTCCCGAACGCCACATCGCCGCGGCCGAGATTGCCGCGAAGTACCGCGTCTCGGCGCATCACCTGGCCAAGGTACTGGCCGAGTTGGCCCGTTCGGGCATCCTGGCGTCGGTGCGCGGGGCCGGCGGCGGCTACCGCTTCACCGGCAACGCCAAGCGCCTGACGCTGATGGACATCATCCAGAGGTTCGAGGAATTCGGCGACGCCATGCCGTCCCTGGCGAGTGAAGCCGCCACGCCGGTCGAGACTGCCCTCGGCGCCGTGTTGTCCGAGATCGACGCGAATGCGAAAGCGACCTTCAGATCAATCACACTGGCCACCATGATGCGGTTGATCGACAGACAGGATGGCGACGTGGCGCCCGTCCGTGCGCCGAGCGACCGCGCTTCGGCCACGGCGCGGCGGCAGACACCTGCCAACACAATGGCCGGCAGGCCGAAGACGCAAGCCGCTCGGTGAAGACCGTGCTGAAAGCCTTTCCAATCGGCCGTTGAGGCGCATGGATGCTTGATGTGGGGTTCCCAGGGGTGCGAGATTGGCCCCGGCGGTAGCCCTGTTTTGATCGCCTCCTGGGAGCCCGCTCGGCAATGCGGCTAGACTGCGCAGAATTCTGCAACACAGGAGCTACGCATGTCGATAGCCGCCAAGGACGTGGTGCCGTTCACGCAGGCCCGCGCTACCCTGTCCGAGCTGGCCGATGAGGTCAAGCAAGGCAGCGAAAAGGTCATCACCAAGAATGGCGAGAGCTACGTCGCGCTGATCGACTCCGATCGACTGGATTACTACCACCGCCTGGAGCGTGAGCGCATCCACCTGCTGCTGCTCGAAGACGTGAAGCGCGGACTGGCTGACATTGCTGCGGGGCGAACCGAAGAAGCCGACGCCGCGATAGCGCGCCTCCAGCAACAGCGCAAGGCCGCCACCAAGACCAGCAAGCGGCGTGGCTGATCTGCAAGCCCGCGTCGAACTCACTGTCAGCTTCATCGAGCGGCTGGAATCGATCGAAGCTTTTCTGACCGACGCCGGTGCACCGCAGGCCTACGACAAGTTGCTCGATGGCCTGCGCCGTACCGTCATCCCGAACTTGCGTCGCTTCCCTCGCATCGGGCGCCGGTACCTCGACAGTCCGCCGCAGTCTGCCGAAGCGTTGGCGCAACTCCGCGCCCTGCCGCCCGGCGCGGCAGATGCCTTGCGCGAGTATCTGCACGGCGACTATTTGATCCTTTACACACTGCCTGGCTCGACCGTCTATCTCCTGTCGATCCGCCACCATCGCCAACTGTCGTTCGCATTCGCAAAGCTGTGGGACTGAAGCCTTCGATGCTGCAGCCGGTGGCCCTCGGTGTCTGTCGCCCAGGGTGCTGACACCTGGGCAATGCCTGGAGGCCTCTCAATGTCCACCTTGACGATTCAAAGGCTTATGAATGGCCGTGCCCCCGCGGAACGCGATCCTTCCGGCAAGCGCGGGCGCGTTGAATAGGTCGCAGAGTGCGCGACAGATGATCAAGTCCTGTTCGACTTGTGCGGGGTTGGGCCACGGGGCTTGCTCGCGCCAAGCCTGGATATGGGCCTGGGGGATCAAGCGTCCACCTCGACGATTTCGTCGAGCAGCAGCTTCCAGGATGAATCGCGCTGAGAAACGTCCGCCAGCGCGGCCACGATCGGCTTGACGCTTGGGTCGAGGGGCGCCAAGTGCCTCGCGCTGTCGGCGTACACGCGCAATGCGCGTGCCTGCTTGCTATGGCCCGCCTGTTCGAGCAGGTAGCCCAAGCGGCGCACTGCGGCGCCTTCGTAGTGCGCGGCAGCCCTCGCCAACCTGCGGGGTTCGGCGCGTGCGCCAAGGTCTTTGGCGATCTGTGCCACGCTGCTGAGGCCGCCTGCCCGATGCATGTAACGCACGCAGTCGAGCAACGTCAGCTCGACGCCGGCGACGACGGCGAAACCCGCTGGCGTCTTGATCGCCTCGACGAGCGCCGGTTCGTTGCAGGCGGCAAAGGCCCCGGGCTCTTGGTAGATGAACTGAAGGCGATGCGCGCCGAGCGTGAGGTCGCGCAACTGGCGCGGCGCGACTACCTGAAAGATCATGGCCGCCTGATGCGACGAGCCGTGATGGGCTGCCGCGCGCAGTAGCGATACGCGGTAGCCCAGGCCTTGATGCTTCATCAGCGGGTCGATCCATTCGGCCGGGTCCGCTGCTCCCAATGCGCGATGTTCGGGGCGCACGATGAGGTAGAAGCCGTGCCGGGGATGGGTAAGCCTGCCCTTGGCAACCGCACGCGTGAGCGCCGGTGACAGGGCGCTGAGGGCGATGCCGGACGCGACCGCGTCGTCGCGACTGAACCAGCCCCGCCCCGCAGCGAGGCGGTCGTCGATGAAAGCGTCCAGGGCGGCCATGCCGGAGCATATGCGAATTCAGACTCAATGTGATCGTTTTTGCATACGGGACCGCAGCGGCGATGGTTCCCGTTTGCTGGAAACCGAAGCCGATTCCAGCGCCGATCGCGTGGGCGCTCGCGCGTACATTGGGTCGGACAGCGATCGATGATTTTCGGCGCAGAACCATCGCTACGAAGCGACATGACCGCGCCTAAGCTCCTCACGCCGCCGGCCCGACAACTCGCATGAGTCGCCTTGCATCCGCCTCTCTCCACGCTGCCGAACCGGCACGCCTGTTCGCGCGCTTGCCCACGGTGATCCAGGCCACCGGCCTGGGGCGCTCGACAATCTACCGGCTGGTCTGCTGAGCGAAGGTCCGGAAGGTCATCCGGCGCTCGTCGGCGAGCTTCTGCGCCGTTGCAGCGGACTGCTTCGACCTTGCCGGGTTCTCGCCACGCTCGACCATCGCGCGCAGCTCTTCGTGACGGTCACGGGCTTGCTTGATGGTCTGGGGTTCTTTTTGGAACCGGATGGGACGTCCTGGAACGTCCCTGGCAGGTGTCACATGTGCTCGATCATCACCTTCCCGAACCCCGAGCAAGAGACCTGCGTCGCACCTTCCATCAGACGCGCGAAGTCGTAGGTCACCTTCTTGCTGAGGATCGACTTCTCCATCGATCTGATGATCAGATCGGCGGCTTCCGTCCAGCCCATGTGGCGCAGCATCATCTCGGCCGACAGAATCTCCGAGCCCGGGTTGACGTAGTCCTTGCCGGCGTACTTGGGCGCCGTGCCGTGCGTCGCTTCGAACATGGCGATCGAATCCGACAGGTTGGCCCCGGGCGCGATGCCGATGCCGCCGACCTGCGCCGCCAGCGCGTCGGACACGTAGTCGCCGTTGAGGTTCAGCGTGGCGATGACGGAGTACTCCGCCGGGCGCAGCAGGATCTGCTGCAGGAAGGCGTCGGCGATCACGTCCTTGACGACGATGTCCCTGCCCGTCTTCGGGTTCTTGAACTTGCACCACGGGCCGCCGTCGATCGGCTGGGCGCCGAACTCTCTCTGCGCCAACGCATAGCCCCAATCGCGGAAGCCTCCTTCGGTGAACTTCATGATGTTGCCCTTGTGCACCAGGGTCATCGAAGGCTTGTCGTTGTCGATCGTGTACTGGATCGCCTTGCGCACCAGGCGCTCGGTGCCCTCGCGCGAAACGGGCTTGATGCCGATGCCCGAGGTGTTCGGGAAACGGATCTTCTTCACGCCCATCTCCTCGATGAGGAACTTGATCAGCTTCTTGGCCTTGTCGGACTCGGCTTCGTACTCGATGCCGGCGTAGATGTCTTCCGAGTTCTCGCGGAAGATCACCATGTGCGTCTTCTCGGGCTCTTTCACCGGGCTGGGCACGCCCTTGAAGTACTGGATCGGGCGCAGGCACACGTACAGGTCGAGTTCCTGGCGCAGCGCGACGTTCAGGCTGCGGATGCCGCCGCCCACCGGCGTGGTGAGCGGGCCCTTGATCGAAACGACGTACTCGCGCACGGCGCTCAGGGTTTCTTCGGGAAGCCAGACGTCCGGGCCGTAGACCTTGGTCGACTTCTCGCCGGCGTAGACCTCCATCCAATGGATCTTGCGCTTGCCGCCGTAGCTCTTGGCCACCGCGGCGTCGACCACCTTCAGCATCACCGGTGTGATGTCCAGCCCGGTGCCGTCGCCCTCGATGTAGGGAATGATGGGCTGGTCGGGCACGTTCAGCGAAAAGTCCGCGTTGACGGTGATCTTCTGCCCGCCCGCGGGCACCTTGATGTGCTGGTACATGGATTGGGTAGTGCGTCTGAAGGAAAGCAAAATTCTATTCGACGGCCTGTCAACCGGGCCGCTGGCGGCGGCGTTGCGGGCGAGCCTCTCCCTTGGAGGAGGGTAAATTCCATCATTCGAAAGGTACTTAGAAATGAACAAGCTCCTGGCCGCCCTGGTTGCCGCCGCTTTTGCCACCACCGCCTTCGCTGCTTCGCATGCCAAGGACGAGAAGAAGGCCGAAGCCAAGCCGGCCGCCGCCGCCGCTTCTGCCGCCAAGAAAGACGACATGAAGAAGGGCGAGATGAAGAAGGACGACATGAAGAAGAAGGAAGAGATGAAGAAGCCGTAAGCCGCTTCGGTGATTCAGCGATCAACGCCCGGCTTGCCGGGCGTTGTCGTTGGGGGGCACAGATAATGTTTTCAGCTTCACCGCCTGACACCATGACTTTCAACAAGGCCCTGATTTCGTCCGTCTTCACGCTGGCGGCACTGGCCAGCAGCGCGCAGGAGGGCCCGCAGCCCCGGCTGCCGACCATCGACATCACCGCCGGGATGCACGTCATCCGCGCCGAGGTGGCGCAAGCGCCGCAGGAGCAGGCGACCGGCATGATGTTTCGCCGCAGCATGGGTGCCAACGAAGGCATGCTGTTCGCCAACAACCACAGCGAGCGGCGCTGCTTCTGGATGCGCAACACGCTGCTGCCGCTGGCGATCGCCTTCATCGCCGACGACGGCGGCATCGTCAACATCGCGGAAATGAAGGCGCAGTCCGACGAATCGCATTGCTCCGAGAAGCCGGTGCGCTATGCGCTGGAAATGAACCAGGGCTGGTTCGCCAAGCGCGGCCTGAAGGCCGGATTCAAGCTGAAGGGCGCTCCCTTCTCGCCGTAGCCAGGGCGGGTGACGCGGCCGTCGTGGCCACGAAGCGCAGGCCGCCGACCTGAGGCCGCGTCATCGCTGACGCGCGCGTTGTCAGCCGAAGTTTGCCTGCGCGAAGCCCCAGTTGACGAGCTTGTCGAGGAAGGTCTCGACGAACTTCTGGCGCAGGTTGCGGTAGTCGATGTAGTAGGCGTGCTCCCACACGTCCACCGTCAGCAGCGCCTTGTCGGCGCTGGTCAGCGGCGTGCCGGCGGCGCCGGTGTTGACGATGTCCACGCTGCCGTCGGGCTTCTTCACGAGCCAAGTCCAGCCCGAGCCGAAGTTGCCCACCGCGCTCTTCACGAAAGCTTCGCGGAAGGCGGCGTAGCTACCCCATTTGGCCGTGATGGCCGAGGCCAGCGTGCCGCCGGGCTCACCGCCGCCAGCCGGCTTCATGCAGTTCCAGAAGAAGGTGTGGTTCCAGATCTGCGCGGCGTTGTTGTAGATGCCGCCGGAAGACTTCTTGATGATGTCTTCGAGCGACAAGGCTTCGAACTCGGTGCCCTTTTGCAGGTTGTTGAGGTTCACGACATAGGCGTTGTGGTGCTTGCCGTGGTGGAACTCGAGCGTCTCGCGGCTGTAGTGCGGCGCCAGCGCTTCGATGGCAAAGGGCAGAGCGGGCAGTTTGTGTTCCATGGGGGTCGGTCCTGGTGGTGATGGTGATTCGAGGCGGCGCGAATTGTAGGCAGCCGAAGCCCGCATCCCCTATGGCTGCGCGCGCGGCAAGGTTTCGACTTCGTCGATGGTGGCCCGCGCACTGCCATCGGCCCAGCGTGCGCGAACCGCCTGCCCCGGGGCCAAAGCGTGCGCACTGACGATGGCCCGTCCGCCGCCGTCTTCAACCCAGGCGTAGCCGCGTTGCAGCACGCGCCGCGGGTCGAGTGCCTGCAATCGCTGTTGACGTGCGCCCAGCTGCTGCTGTAGTGACACGCGCTGCTGCGCGCAGGCGCGCAGCAGCCGCTGCGCCAGCCCACGCAGCGCCAGCAGTCGCTGCGGTGCCTGGCGGTGGCCTGCGATGAGCAGCCGTTGCTGCAGCGCCAGCAGGCCTTTCTTCTGCGCTGCCAGCACACGCGCCGGTGCGCCCAGTCGCAGCGCCAGCCGATCCAGCCGCTGTGCCTGAGCTTGCGCGGCGCGTTGCAACGCGAACTGCAGGCGGCGCTGCTGCAAGGCCACGCCGGCGAGCAACTCGTCGCGCGCCGGGCAGGCCAGCTCGGCCGCCGCGGTCGGCGTGGGCGCGCGCAGGTCGGCCGCCAGGTCGGCCAGGGTCAAGTCGGTCTCGTGCCCGACACCGCACACCACCGGCAGGCGCGATGCCGCCACCGCGCGCACCACGCGTTCGTCGTTGAACGACCACAGGTCCTCCAGCGAGCCGCCGCCGCGCACCAGCAGCAGTGTCTGCACCTCATCTCGAACGTTGGCCGTGGCCAGCGCCGCAGCGACCGACGCCGGCGCTTCGCTGCCCTGCACCGTGCAGGGGTAGAGCACCACGCGCAGGTGCGGGGCGCGCCGATCGAGCGCGGTCAACACGTCGTGCAGCGCCGCCGCACCCGGCGAGGTGATGATGCCGATGCCGCGCGGCTCACGGCTGATCGGGCGCTTGCGCTCGCTGTCGAAGAGGCCCTCGGCGGCGAGTCTGGCGCGCAGGCGCAGGAACTGCTCGTACAGGCCGCCGGCGCCCAGGCGCTGCATCGCCTCGACCACCAGCTGCAGCTCGCCGCGCGCTTCGTACACACCGAGCCGCCCGAGCAGCTCCACCTGCTGGCCGTCGGCGGGGGCGAAATCCAGCAACAGCGCGGCGCGCCGGAACATGGCGCAGCGCAACAACGCCGGCGCGCCGTCGCCATCCTTCAGCGTGAAGTAGCAATGTCCGCTGGCGGCGCGCGCGAACCCGCTCAGCTCGCCGCGCACCGTGGTGGCGCCGAATCGAGCGGCGATGAGGTCGCGAGCCGCCAGCAGCAAGGCTGCGACCCCCCAAGCCCCAGCGCGCGCGCCGCCGGCAAGGCCCTCAATCACCGCACCAGCCCCGTGCAGCAAGGCCGCAGAACTCCACAGCCGCGTCAATGCTGGGCGAAACCAGGCATTCCCTGCACAGGGCCTGGGTCCTTTCACGCAAGCTGTTGATTTTCATGCCATTTTCGGTGCCCAAAAATGTAGCAGTTTTGTGACACGAAGCTCTGATGCGCTGGCGACGTGCCATGCGATCGACTTCTCCACAGAGTTATCCACAGTTGCGATGCAGCAATGCCCGGCATGGCGGTGAGGTGTTGGGGCGGCGCCGCAGCGGCCGGGGCAAGCACCCTCATCGGACATAATCCGCGCCCACCCAAGAGGGGCAGCCGGCGGACTGTGCGAGGCTTCCTCGTGTCAACACTTCGAACGAGGAACACTTGTTTTCGATCATACAAGCGGCCGGTTGGCCGATCTGGCCCCTGATCCTGTTCTCGGTGGTGGCGTTGGCGCTGGTCATCGAGCGCTTCTACCACCTGCGCAGTTCGCAGGTGGCGCCGGCCAAGCTGCTGGAGGAGGTGATCACGGTCACGCGCAACAGCCTGCCGGCGGCCGACGTGGTGAACAAGCTCGCCACGAGTTCGGTGCTCGGCGGTGTGCTTGCCGCCGGGCTGCGCAGCGTGATCGCCGAGCCGCGCATCACCGAAGAAGCGCTGCGCCAGACCTTCGAAAGTGCCGGCCGCGAGGCCGTGCACACCACCGAGCGCTACTTGAATGCGCTGGGCACGATCGCTTCGGCCGCGCCGCTGCTGGGCCTCTTCGGCACCGTGGTCGGCATGATCGAGATCTTCGGTTCGCAGGCCCCAGGTACGGCCACCGGTGGCAACCCGCAGCAACTCGCGCATGGCATCTCGGTGGCGCTGTACAACACCGCGTTCGGACTCATCATCGCCATCCCTTCGCTGATGTTCTACCGCTACTTCCGCCGCCGCGTGGAAGAGTTCGAGCTCGGCATGGAGCTGGCCGCCGAACGCATGGTGCCGCACCTGATGCGCTTCGCGGTGCGCTCGCCGCAGGCCGCGTGACAGCGCGCTCTCAGCAATGAAGTTTTCGCGCCACCACCGCGACGAGCCGGAGATCAACCTGATCCCGTTCATCGACGTGCTGCTGGTGATCCTGATCTTCCTGATGTTGTCGACGACCTACTCGAAGTTCACCGAGCTGCAGATCAACCTGCCCACGGCCGACGCCGAGAAGCTGCGCGAGCGGCCCACCGAGATCATCGTCGCGGTCTCGGGCGATGGACGATATGCGGTCAACAAGGCCGCTGTCGAAGGGCGCAGCGTGGAGCTGCTCACCGCTTCGCTGGCCGCCGCGGCGAACAACCGCGCCGACGTGGTGGTGATCATCTCGGCCGACGCCACCACTTCGCACCAGGCGGTGGTGAACGTGCTCGATGCGGCGCGGCGCGCAGGCCTCGCGCGGCTCACCTTCGCGGCGCAGACCAGCGGCAACGGCCGCTGAGTCGCCAGACCCCGATGTTCGACGCGCTGCAGCGCGCCTGGTGGCGGCCGGAGCGCGGCATGGTTTCGATCGTGATGCGTCCGCTGTCGTGGCTGTACAGCGGCCTGCTCGCGCTGCGGCCCCGCGCTGTGCAAGCCGTACCCGTGCCGGTGGTCGTGGTCGGCAATCTGGTGGTCGGCGGCGCGGGCAAGACGCCGACCGTGATCGCTCTCGTGCAGGCGCTTCGTAGAGCCGGCCGCCGACCCGGTGTGGTTTCGCGTGGCCACGGTGCCCTGCAGCCGGTGCCGCGGGCCGTGACAGAGACATCGATGGCCGCCGAGGTTGGCGACGAGCCGCTGCTGATTCAGCGCCGCGCTGCCGCGCCGGTCTGGGTGGGCCGCCGGCGGGCCGCAGCCGCACGCGCGTTGTGCACAGCGCATCCCGAAGTCGACGTGATCGTCAGCGACGACGGTTTGCAGCACCGCGCGCTGCCGCGCGTGGCCGAGGTGGTTGTGTTCGATGCGCGCGGCGTGGGCAACGGCTGCCTGCTGCCGGCCGGGCCGTTGCGCGAACCGATGCCGCAACGCCCGACGTCCCGGCAGCGTGTGCTCTACAACGCCGATGCGCCCAGCACAGCCTGGCCCGGTGAGCTGGCGCAGCGCGCGGTGCACCAGGCGTTGCCGCTTCAGGCCTGGGCGCGCGGCGAGCACGAAGCGGCCGTGCCGCTGTCGCGTTGGCGCGGCCAGACGCTGCATGCCTGCGCCGGCATTGCCGAACCGCAGCGTTTCTTCGCCATGCTCGAAAGCGCGGGCTTGAGACTGCAACGCTGGCCGATGCCCGACCACGACCGGTTCGAGCGCCTGCCCTGGCCTGACCAAGCTGCCGATGTGCTGGTGACCGAGAAAGACGCCGTCAAGCTGATCGATCGCGGCGAGGCTTTCGGCACCACGCGGCTGTGGGTGGTGCCACTAGACTTCACCCTGCCCGCGCCGCTGGTGCGCTGGGTGCTCGATCGCCTTGCCGCCACTGCACCATGAGTCTTGACCGCCGCTTGCTGAGCCTGCTCGTCTGCCCCTTGTGCAAGGGGCCGCTGGTGCTGACCCACGACGCCGAATCGCGCCCCCGCGAGCTGATCTGCCCGGCCGACCGCCTGGCGTTCCCGATACGCGACGGTTTGCCGGTGATGCTCGAAGACCAAGCCCGCGCGCTGCCCGACAGCGAAGACGCACCGAAGGCCACGGCTTGAGCTTCACGGTGTTGATTCCGGCGCGGCTGGCGTCCACCCGGTTGCCCGACAAGCCACTCGCCGACATCGCCGGCATCCCGATGGTGGTGCGGGTGGCGCAACGCGCGGCGCTGTCCGGCGCAGCGCGCGTGGTCGTCGCTGCCGACGACGCACGCATCGTTGCGGCCTGTGAGCAGCATCGCGTCGAAGCCCTGCTCACGCGCAGCGACCACGCCAGCGGCAGCGACCGCCTGGCCGAAGCTTGCACGCTGCTGGCGCTGGCCGACGATCAGTGCGTGCTCAACGTACAAGGCGACGAACCGCTGATCGAGCCGCGCCTGATCGACGACGTGGCGCACTTGCTCGCCGAGCGCGGCGACTGCGTGATGAGCACCGCGGCGCATGCCTTGAGCAGTGCCGACGAACTGGCGAACCCGAACATCGTCAAGGTCGTGCTCGACGCTGCCGGACGAGCGCTGTACTTCAGCCGGGCGCCGATTCCCTGGTGGCGCGACGGCCGCGGCCCAGCCGTCTCGCCCTCGCTCGCGCCGCTGCGCCACATCGGCCTGTATGGCTATCGCGCCGGATTCCTGCGCCGCTTCCCCACGCTGGCGCAGGCGCCCGTCGAGCAGGTCGAAGCGCTCGAACAGCTGCGCGTGCTGTGGCATGGCGAGCGCATCGCCGTGCACGTCACCACGCACGATCCCGGGCCGGGCGTGGACACGCCCGAGGACCTCCAACGCGTGCGCCTCCTTTTCGCCACACCAAGCGGACGCCCCAAGCGCTCGTAGGCGCTCCGGGGGTAGTCCAAGTCCTGCGTGCTATTCTCGTTTCGAGAGACAAGCCGTTGCGTCGGCCGACAGGCAACGGACCACCAGAACATCCCCTCCGAGGTCTTCATGAGATTGATCCTGTTAGGCGCGCCCGGCGCCGGCAAAGGCACGCAAGCGGCCTTCATCTGCCAGAAGTACGGCATCCCGCAGGTCTCCACCGGCGACATGCTGCGCGCTGCGATCAAGGCCGGCACGCCGCTGGGGATGCAAGCGAAGCAGGTGATGGACGCCGGTGGCCTGGTGAACGACGCGATCATCATCGGCCTGGTGAAGGAGCGCATCGCGATGCCCGATTGCGCGAACGGCTTTCTCTTCGACGGCTTCCCGCGCACCATCCCGCAGGCCGACGCGATGAGGGCCGCCAGTGTCAAGCTCGACGTCGTTCTCGAGATCGACGTGCCCGACGAGGCCATCGTCGAGCGCATGAGCGGGCGGCTCTTTCACACGCCATCGGGCCGCAGCTACCACGTCAAGTTCAATCCGCCCAAGACGGCCGGCCGCGACGACATGACCGGAGAGCCGCTGATCCAGCGCGACGACGACAAGGTCGAGACCGTGACCAAGCGGCTCGAGGTCTACAAGAGCCAGACCCGCCCGCTGGTGGACTACTACGCGGCCTGGGGCGCTACCGGCGATGCACAGGCGCCTCGCTACGCGCGCATCAGCGGCATCGGCACGGTGGACGACATCAAGGCGCGCGCGCTGGCCGCGCTGGCCTGAACTCACGAGGAGCATTCGGATGGACATCGCAGGCAAGGTCTTCATCGTCACCGGCGGCGCATCGGGCCTGGGCGAAGGCAGTGCGCGCATGCTCGCGCAGCATGGCGGCAAAGTGATCGTGGCCGACATGAACAGCGAGCGCGGCGCGGCCGTTGCGGCCGAGATCGGTGGCCTCTTCGTCACGTGCGACGTCAGCCAGGAGGCCGACGGTCGGGCCGTGGTGGCTGCGGCCACGGCCGCGGGCAAGCTGATGGGCCTGGTGAACTGTGCCGGCATCGCGACCGCTTCCAAGACGGTCGGCAAGGACGGCGCGCATGCGCTGGCCCTCTTCACGAAGACCATCACCGTCAATCTGATCGGCTCGTTCAACATGATCCGGCTGGCCGCCGAGGCGATGTGCAAGAACGTGCCCGAGCCCACCGGCGAGCGTGGTGTGATGATCTCCACCGCCAGCGTGGCGGCCTACGATGGCCAGATCGGCCAGGCGGCGTATTCGGCGTCCAAGGGCGGCGTGGTCGGCATGACGCTGCCCATCGCGCGCGATCTGGCGCGCAACGGCATCCGCAACATGACCATCGCGCCGGGCATCTTCGGCACACCGATGTTGTTCGGCATGCCGCAGGAAGTGCAGGACACACTCGCCGCCAGCGTGCCCTTCCCCAGCCGCCTGGGCACGCCCGCCGACTACGCCAAGCTGGTGCACCAGATCGTCACCAACGAGATGTTGAACGGCGAGGTGATTCGCCTGGACGGCGCGATTCGACTCGCGCCGAAGTGACGGTCCACGGCGCGATTCGACGCGCGCCGAAATGACTGTCCTCGCAGCGATCAGGCGGGCGCCGAAGTGAGCGACTTCAGCCCTTGCTGAACCAGCGCCGCGGTCTGCTCGATCAGCGGGCCGCACGGGCGCTGCGAAGAGGTGGCGATCGTTACACCAGCCAGCTCCGAAATCGCATTGATGGTAGAGCCTGCCCGGCAAACAATGGCGCCATGGCACCCACCCTCTGCGGCATCTCTTCGATGGCCACGCGCGCGCTGCTTGCCGAACTGGTCGGGGCCTACCTGCGGCAGACCGGCATCGGGGTGGCGATCGAATCGGTGGGCGGCGTGGACGCTGCCCAGCGGGTGCAGGCCGGGGAGTCGTTCGATCTGGTCGTGCTCGCCGCCGACGCCATCGGCCAGTTGGCCACGGCCGGGCGGTTGCAGGCCTCCAGCATCACGCCGCTGGTGCATTCCAGCGTCGCGATCGCCGTGCGCGACGGGGCGCCGCGGCCCGACATCGGCTCCGAAGCGGCACTGAAGCGGGCCTTGCTCGCGGCCAGGACCCTGGGCTACTCCACAGGCCCGAGCGGCGTGGCGCTGATGAAGCTCTTCGAACACTGGGGGATCGCGGAATCCCTGCGCGAACGCATCGTGCAAGCCCCGCCCGGCGTGCCGGTGGGCGCGCTGGTCGCGCGCGGCGAGGTTGAACTCGGCTTCCAGCAACTGAGCGAACTGATCCACCTCGAAGGCATCACCGTGATCGGCGCGATGCCTCCCGAGGCTGCGATCATGACCACGTTCTCGGCCGCGATGTGCAGCAACTCGACGCAACCCGACGCGGTGCGGGCGCTGCTGCAATTCATGGCCTCCCCAGCCGCCGTCGAAGCCAAGCGCCGCCAAGGCATGGAACCCGCCTGAGCGCACGACCTTCCAGGAGACAACGCGTGATCATCGACATCCACGGCCACTACACCACCGCGCCGAAAGCGCTCGAAGCCTGGCGCAACCAGCAGATCGCGGGCATCCAGGACCCGGCACGCAAGCCCCGCGTCGCCGACCTGAGGATCAGTGACGACGACCTGCGCGAGACCATCGAAGCAAATCAGCTGCGCTTGATGAAAGAGCGCGGCAGCGACCTGACGATCTTCAGCCCACGCGCCAGCTTCATGGCACACCACATCGGCGACTTCGAGGTCTCCAGCACCTGGGCGGCGATCTGCAACGAACTCTGCTTCCGCGTCGCGCAACTCTTCCCCGATCACTTCATCCCCGCGGCGATGCTTCCGCAAAGCCCCGGCGTGGACCCGAAGACCTGCATTGCGGAACTGGTGAAGTGCGTCGAGCAGTACGGCAACGTCGCGATCAACCTGAACCCCGACCCGAGCGGCGGGCACTGGAACTCACCGCCGCTGACCGACCGCCACTGGTACCCGATCTACGAAAAGTTGGTCGAGTACGGCATCCCGGCG
>JANNQO010000192.1:0-37103 GCA_031400795.1 Rubrivivax sp.
GTGCCTTGCGCCGCTGTTTTGTCTTTCGATTAGATATCTCCATCACCGGGGCCATGTTGACCTCGTTGAAAGTGGTGAGGATCGCGTTGCTGGATTGCGATTGCAGCAGCCGCTCGGCGACGCGCGCGCGCAGCCGCGACATCGGCACGCGCTGCTCGGGGCGTTCACCGAAATTCACCGCAGGGGCCGCCACCGCCGGCAGCACCTTGGCCACGGCAGCTGCGGCAGCCGGCGCCGCCTTGGGCGCAGCGGCCGGCGCTGAAACCGCGGCCAGCACATCGCCCTTCAACACACGCCCGTCCTTGCCGGTGCCGGCCACCGAGCCGGGGGCGAGTTGCTTGTCGGCCATCAGCTTGGCTGCGGCCGGCATGGCCACGCCGGCGGCGGAGGTCGGCGCAGCGGCCGCTGGAGCCGCAGCCGGCGCGCCAGGCGCAGCGATGGCTGCCGAAGCGCTGGCCTTGCCTTCGGTATCGATCTTCGCGATGAGCTGCTCGGCCACCACCGTGCCGCCATCGGCCACCAACAGCTCGACCAACACACCGGAGTTCGGCGCCGGCACTTCGAGCACCACCTTGTCGGTTTCGATCTCGATCAGGATTTCGTCCATCTCGACCGCTTCGCCGGGCTTCTTTTTCCACTGCAACAGCGTGGCTTCCGCAACGGACTCGGAGAGTTGCGGAACCTTCACTTCAACGATCGCCATGTTGTTCTCTTGTCTGATTTACTTCGAAAGCACGAAGCCTTTGATCTTGCCGAAGGCCTGGTCGAGCAGCGCCTTCAGCTGCTCCACATGCAGGTGCGAATAACCCACCGCAGGTGAGGCCGACGCCGGTCGCCCGGCATAGCCGAGCTTCTGCCCTTCGAGCATGTTCTCGTGCACGTAGTGCTGAATGAAGAACCAGGCGCCCTGGTTCTGCGGCTCGTCCTGGCACCACACCACCTCGGTGGCGTTGGGGAAACGCTTCATCTCGACAGCGAAGGCCTTGTGCGGGAACGGGTAGAGCTGCTCGACGCGCAGGATGGCCACGTCCCATGCCTTCTTCTCGTCGCGCCTCTTGATCAGGTCGTAGGCCACCTTGCCCGAGCAGGCGATGACGCGTTTGACCTGTTCGCCTTCCACCTCGTTGCGCTGCGGGCCGATCACCGTCTTGAATTCGCCCTTGGTGAACTCGGCCAGCGGCGAGGTCGCGTCCTTGGCGCGCAACAACGACTTCGGCGTGAAGATGATCAGCGGCTTCCTGAATTGCCGCACCATCTGACGGCGCAGCAAATGGAAGATCTGGCTCGCCGAGGTGGGCTGCACGAGTTGCATGTTGTTGTCGGCCGCCAGCTGCATGAAGCGCTCGACGCGCGCCGAGCTGTGCTCCGGGCCCTGCCCTTCGTAGCCGTGCGGCAGCATCAGCGTGAGGCCGTTGACGCGCCCCCACTTCACCTCGCCCGAGGCGATGAACTGGTCGATCACGACCTGCGCGCCGTTGACGAAATCGCCGAACTGCGCTTCCCAGATGGTCAGCGTGTTCGGTTCGGCGCTCGAATAGCCGTACTCGAAGCCGAGCACCGCTTCTTCCGAGAGCAGCGAATCGATGACGACGAACGGCGCTTGCCCCTCATGCACGTTTTGCAGCGGGACGTAGGTGCCGGTGTCCCACTTCTCGCGGTTCTGGTCGTGCAACACCGAATGGCGGTGCGTGAAGGTGCCGCGCCCGCAGTCTTCGCCCGACAGCCGCACCGCATAGCCGCTGGCCACCAGTGAGGCGTAGGCGAGCGTTTCGCCCATGCCCCAATCGACGTTGATCTCGCCGCGGCCCATCGCGGCACGGTCGGCGATCACTTTCTCGACCAGCGGGTGCACCTTGAAGTTGCCGGGGATGGTGGTCAGGCGCTGCGACAGGCGTTTTACCTCGGCCAGCGGCAGCGCGGTGTCGGCCGCATCGGTCCACTTCTTGCCGAGGAAGGGTGCCCAGTCGACCGCGTACTTGCTCTTGAAGTTGGTGAGCACCGGGTCGACGGTGTGCTTGCCGGCATCCATCGCGGCGCGGAAGTCCTTCACCATCTGCTCCGGGCCGCCGGCGGGCAACACGCCTTGCGCAACCAGCTTGTCGCCGTACAGCCTGCGCGTGCCGGGATGCTTGGCGATCACCTTGTACATCAGTGGCTGCGTCAGGCTCGGCGTGTCTTGTTCGTTGTGGCCGAGCTTTCGGAAGCAGATGACGTCGACCACCACGTCTTTCATGAACTGCTGGCGGTAGTCCATCGCCAGCTGCGTGCACAGCACCACCGCCTCGGGGTCGTCGCCGTTGACGTGCAGCACCGGCGCTTCGATCATCTTCACCACGTCGGTGCAATACAGCGTGGAGCGCGAGTCGCGCGGGTCGCTGGTGGTGAAGCCGATCTGGTTGTTCACCACCAGGTGCACCGTGCCGCCGGTGAAGTAGCCGCGCGTCTGCGCCAGCGCCAGCGTCTCCATCACCACGCCCTGGCCGGCAAACGCCGCGTCGCCGTGCACCAGCACCGGCAGCACCTGCGCACCGGTCTTGTCGCCGCGGCGGTCCATGCGCGCTTTCACCGAGCCTTCGACCACCGGGTTGACGATCTCCAGGTGCGAGGGGTTGAAGGCCAGGCTCAGGTGCACCGCGCCGCCGGGGGTCGTGACGTCGCTGGAGAAGCCCTGGTGGTACTTCACGTCGCCGGCCGGCAGCACCTCGGCGGCCGTGTGGTCGAACTCGGCGAACAGGTCGGCGGGCATCTTGCCCAGGATGTTGACGAGCACGTTCAAGCGGCCGCGGTGCGCCATGCCGATGACGATCTCTTGCACGCCCTTCTCGCCGGCGCGCTGCACCAGTTCGTCCAGCGAGGCGATGAAACTCTCGCCGCCTTCGAGCGAAAAGCGCTTCTGGCCGACGTACTTGGTGTGCAGGAAACGCTCCAGCCCTTCGGACGCGGTGAGCCGGTCGAGGATGTGGCGCTTGTCGGGCACGCTGAAGGTGGGCTTGCTGCGGATCGACTCCAGCCGCTCCTGCCACCAGCGCTTCTCGGCCGGGTCGGTGCAATGCATGAACTCGGTGCCGATCGTGCCGCAGTAGGTCTCGCGCAGCGCCTGCACGATCTCGCGCAGCGTCATGTCCTCGCTCTTGCCGAAATAGGTGTTGGCGGCCGAGAACGAGATGTCCATGTCCGACTCGGAGAGGTCGTAGAACGCCGGCTCGAGTTCGGGAATTTTCGCTCGCTCGGTGCGCTTGAGCGGATCCAGATCGGCCCAGCGCGAGCCGAGGAAGCGGTACGCGGCGATCAGCGATTGCACATGCACCTGCTTGCGCGCCACCGCCAGATCGGCCTCGCTGGCCTTCAGCGCGAAGGCGTTGGCCTTGGCGCGCTGCGCGAACGATTCGACCACCGGCGCATGCGCCACGTCGCGGTTGTCGCTGCCGTCGGAAGCGGGCACGTGCTGGAGCTTGTCGAAGTAGGCGCGCCAGTTATCGGGCACGCTGCCGGGGTTGTCGAGGTAAGCCTCGTACAGCTCTTCGACGTAAGGGGCGTTGCCCCCGAACAGGTACGAGTTGGACCTGTATTGCTGCATCATCTTTCGCTCACCTCGCGCCGACGGTTTCCGCGGCTTCAGATGGGTTGATCAACCTTCCGCGGCCCCGGCTGCACCGGTTGGCGGACAAGCGACCCGCCTTGCTGCACGAAAATTCAATCGCAACAAGGGGACGGGAAGGACCCTTCGACAGGCGGCGACTCTAGCATCAAGGGCTCGGCCGAGGCCGCTGCCAAGCCGCAGAAGAAGCCCGCTTTCCACCCGCTTCTTGGCGCGCTCGCGCATCCCCTTGGCGGCACAGTGCGTGCGCGATGACGCCGCGAACGATCCTGATCCACCCGCAGGCTCCGCCCAAGCCCGTGCTCGGCGCCGCCTGCAACGGCTGCGGCGTGTGCTGCGCTGCCGAGCCTTGCCCGCTGGGCATGCTGCTGTCGCGGCGGCGACGCGGGCGTTGTTCCGCGCTGGCCTGGAACGATGCGCTGCAGCGCTACCGCTGCGGCGTGCTCGACGATCCGCGCCGCTGGCTGCCCTGGCTGCCGCGGCGTGCTGCCCGCGCGCTGGCGTGGCGTTGGATCGCCGCCGCCGCGGGATGCGACAGCAGCCTGGTGGCGGGTTGAAGCGCCGTACCGGGCGCGGTTGACACGCCAGCCTGCGGAGTTTCCCCGGGGTCGGCCCGGCGGGCGTCGCCTAGCATTCGAGGTTTTGGCTTACCCCCATGAAGGACCTCGAATGAAACTCAATGCCATCGTGCTGGCCGCCGCCGCGGCAATCGCTCTCGCCGGCGGCGTGACCGCCGTGCAAGCGCAAACGCTGCGCTGGGCCGCGCAGAACGACATCCTGACGCTGGACCCGCATTCGCAGAACCACGCCACCACCAACGCCATCCTGATGCACGCCTACGAAGGCCTGACGCGCTACAGCGCCACCTACCAGGTGGAGCCGGCGCTGGCCACGAAATGGACCTACATCAGCCCGACGCAGGTGCGCTTCGATTTGCGCAAAGGCGTGAAGTACTCCGACGGCACGCCCTTCACCGCCGACGACGTGGTCTTCTCGTTCGGCCGCATCAAGCAGCCGCAGGGCACGATGGCGATCTACGTCACCGGCATCAGCGACATCAAGAAGATCGACGACCACACCATCGACGTCATCCTCAGCGCGCCGAACCCGATCCTGCTGCGCAACATCATCGACTTCCGCATCATGAGCAAGGTCTGGGCGGAGAAGAACCGCACCACCAACACGCAGGACTACAAGAACAAGGAAGAGAACTTCGCCTCGCGCAACGTGATGGGCACGGGCTCGTACAAGATCACCGGCTGGATGCCCGAGCAGAAGATCACCATGAGCGCCAACGCCGACTGGTGGGACAAGACGGCCGGCAATGTCAAAGAGGTGGTCTACACGCCGATCAAGAGCGACCCGACGCGCGTGGCTGCGCTGCTCTCGGGCGACGTGGACATGCTCACCGATCTGCCCACGCAAGACGTGGCGCGGCTGCGCGGTGACGCCAAGCTGAAGATCGTCGACGGCCCCGAAGTGCGCACCATCTTCCTGGCGCCCGACATCGGCAGCGCCGAGCTGAAGTACAGCGACGTGAAGGGCAAGAACCCGCTGGCCGACAAGCGTGTGCGCCAGGCCTTGTCGATGGCCATCGACCGCGCCGCGATCCAGCGCAACATCATGCGTGGCCTGTCGATCCCCGCCGGCATCATGGTGGCGCCGGGCGTCAATGGCCACACGCCCGAGCTCGACACGCCGGCCAAGGTCGACGTCGAAGGTGCGAAGAAGCTGCTCGCCGAAGCAGGCTACCCGAACGGCTTCGAACTGCGCTTCAACACGCCGAACAACCGCTACGTCAACGACGAAGAGATCGCGCAGGCGATCGTCGCGATGTGGGCGCGCATCGGCGTGAAGGCCTCGCTGGCCGCCGAGAACATGGCCACCTTCATCCAGAAAGTGCAGAACTTCGACAGCTCGCTGTACCTGCTCGGCTGGGGCGTGGCCACCTACGACGCGCAGTACGCGCTGCAATCGCTGCTGCGCACGCGCACCAGCGGCGCCGACGGCAACTTCAACTTCTCCAAGATCAGCGACAAGGAAGTCGACCGGCTGGTCGATGCGATGAAGACCGAGACCGACGTGACCAAGCGCAACGCGATGATCCGCGAGGCGCTGGTGCGCACCAAGGACGAGGTGCTGCTGATTCCGCTGCACCACCAGATGCGGCCGTGGGCGATGAAGGCCGGGGTGAGCACGGTGCACCGCTCGGATGACCGGCCGGAGGCGCGCTTCACGAGCGTGCGCTAGTCCCCTGATCGAAGCACACGCCCGCCCTGCATCAGCAGCCTGATGCCGGTGGCGGGCGTCGCCAGCATCGACAGCTCGCGCGCCGGGTCGCCGTCGACCATCAACAGATCGGCGAAGGCCCCCGGCACGAGCTGCCCGATCTGCGCTTCCTGCCGCATCAGCCGAGCGGCAACGATGGTGGCGCTTTGCAGCACCTCGATCGGCGACATCGCCGGCGCGCGCAGCGCGAACTCGCTGTTCTGCCGCACATGCATGTGGCCGAGCAGATCGGTGCCGAAAGCGATCGGCACACCCTCGGACTTGGCCAGCTTCACGGCCTCGATGCCCTGCGCCTGCACACGCGCGAGCTTGTCCAGCATCTCGGCGCTCCAGCCCAGCCGCAGGCCTTCGTCGGCCAGCGCCGCATAGGTGGCCAGCGTGGGCACGAGATAGGTGCCGTGCTTCTTCATCTCGCGCACAGTGGCTTCGTCGATCAGGTTGCCGTGTTCGATCGAACGCACGCCGGCTTGCACGGCACGCGTCACCGCGCGCGGCGAATAGGCATGCGCCAGCGCGTAGAGATTCGCCGCTTCGGCTTCTTCGACCGCGGCGCGCAGTTCGTCGATCGAGAACTGCGTGCCGTCGATCGGGTCGGTGGGGCTCGAGACACCGCCGCCGGCCATGATCTTGATGTGGTTGGCGCCGGTGCGCACCTGTTCGCGAACAGCGCGGCGCACTTCGCCGACACCGTCGGCGATCGCGCCGGCCAGGCCGAGGCCCGCGCAGCTGCAGAAGAAGTCGCGCTGGCGCACGCCCTTGGGCCGCATGTCGGCGTGGCCTCCGGTCTGCGAGATCGGCAACCCGGCGATGTACAGACGCGGCCCTTCGAAGAGGCCGCGCCGCTGCGCGTCTTGCAGCCCGCTGTCGGCACCGGCAGCGTCGCGCACCGAGGTGTAGCCGCGGTGCAGCATCTCGCGCATCACCTGGCTCGATTCGGCCGCGGTCAGCGAGGGCGGCTGGAACGCCAGCGCGAGGAAGTCGTGGCTCGTGGCGGTGACGTGCACATGGCAGTCGATGAGGCCAGGCAGCACGGCGTGACCCTGGGCGTCGATGACCGTGGCGGCGTCGACGGTGATCGGCTCCTGCGTCACCGCGGCGATGCGGTCGCCTTCGATGACGATGGTGCTGTGCTCGCGGAAGACACCGGCCGCGCTGTCGAACAAGCGGGCGTTGCGGATCGCCTGCCGGGTCGGGGTCATCGTTGCATCACGCGCTGCTTCGCGGCTTCGTACTCGCGCGTCAGACGCGCCACGAGTTCGGCCACGGGCACCACGGCCTTCACCGCGCTGATGCCTTGCCCACAGCCCCATATGTCCTTCCAGGCCTTCTTCGCCCCTTCGCCGCCGCCGAAATTCATCTTGCTCGGGTCGCTTTCGGGCAGGTGGTCCGGGTCCAGGCCGGCGTTGCGGATCGAAGGCGCCAGATAGTTGCCGTGAATGCCGGTGAAGAGGCTCGAGTAGACGATGTCGTCGCTCGAGCTGTCGACGATGCATTGTTTGTAGGCATCGGTGGCGCGCGCCTCGATCGTGGCGATGAACGCCGAGCCGATGTAGGCGAAGTCAGCGCCCGCGGCCAGCGCGGCGAGCACCGCGCCGCCGTTGCCGATGGCGCCGCTGAGTGCGATCGGGCCGTCGAACCACTCGCGAACCTCCTGCACCATCGCGAACGGGTTCTTCACGCCGGCGTGTCCGCCCGCGCCCGCGGCCACCAGGATCAATCCGTCTGCGCCTTTCTCGATCGCCTTTCTCGAGAAGGTGTTGTTGATGACGTCATGCAACACCACGCCGCCCCAGGCGTGCACGGCGTCATTGATGTCCACGCGCGCGCCCAGCGAGGTGATGACGATCGGCACCTTGTGGCGTGCGCAGACTTCCATGTCGTGCTCGAGCCGGTCATTGGTCCGGTGCACGATCTGGTTGATCGCGAACGGCGCCGCAGGGCGCTCGGGGTGGTCGCGATCCCAGGCGGCCAGGCCTTCGGTGATCTCGTGCAACCACTCGTCGAGCTGCGACGCCGGCCGCGCGTTGAGCGCCGGCATCGAGCCGACCACGCCCGCCGTGCACTGCGCGATGACGAGCTTGGGGTTGCTGATGATGAACAGCGGCGCGCCGATGATCGGCAGCGGCACACGTTGCAGAACCGGTGGCAGCGCCATGTCTAGAAAGCCTCCAAAGAGAGAGCGGTGACGGTGTCAGCGCCTTCGACGATGCTGTCGCGAACGCCCGGCACCTTGTTCAGGATGTGGTCGCCGTAGAAGCGCGCGGTGGCGATCTTGGCGGCCATGAAAGGCCCATCGGTACCTTCGGCAAGCCGGTCTTCGGCAGCCATCAGCGCACGCGCCATCTGCCAGCCGGCCACCGTGGTGGCAGCCATCATCAGGTAAGGCACGCTGCCGGCGAACACGGCGTTCGGGTTGCCCTTGCCTTGTTCGACGACGAAGGCCACCACGTCGAGGAAGGCACGCCGCGCCGCGTTCAGGCGCTGCGCCATCGTCTTGCAGGCGGCGCTGCTGCGTGCGGCCAGCGCGGCTTCGGTGATCTCGATCTGGCCGGCCACCGCGCGCGCCACGGCGCCGCCGTCGCGCGCCGTCTTGCGGCCGACCAGATCGTTGGCCTGGATCGCCGTCGTGCCTTCGTAGATGGTCAGGATCTTGGCGTCGCGCAAGTACTGCGCCGCGCCGGTCTCTTCGATGAAGCCCATGCCGCCGTGCACCTGCACACCCAGGCTCGCCACGTCGAGACTCATCTCGGTGGACAGGCCCTTGATCAGCGGCACCAGGAACTCGTAGAAGGCCTGGTTCGCCTTGCGCGTCCCGGCGTCGGGGTGCGCGTGCGCGGCATCGAACGCCGCCGCACCGACCAGCGCCATCGCCCGGCAGCCTTCTGTGTGCGCACGCATCGTCATCAACATGCGGCGCACGTCGGGGTGGTGGATGATCGGCGCGGCCTGGTTCAGCGAGCCGTCGACCGGGCGGCTTTGCACCCGGTCGCGCGCGTACTGCACGGCACCCTGGTAGGCGCGTTCGGCGATGCCGATGCCCTGGATGCCGACGCCGAAGCGCGCCGCGTTCATCATGATGAACATCGACTCGAGGCCGCGGTTTTCCTGGCCGATGAGATAGCCCACCGCGCCACCGTGGTCGCCGTACTGCAGCACCGCCGTGGGGCTGGCCTTGATGCCCAGCTTGTGTTCGATGCTCACGCAGTACACGTCGTTGCGTGTGCCGTCGGCCAGGACCTTCGGGCAGATGAACAGCGAGATGCCCTTCACGCCTTCCGGCGCACCGGCGATGCGCGCCAGCACCAGGTGCACGATGTTCTCGGCCAAGTCGTGTTCGCCGTAGGTGATGAAGATCTTGGTGCCGAAGAGCTTGAACGTGCCATCGGCCTGCGGATCGGCGCGCGTGCGCACCATCGACAGATCGCTGCCCGCCTGCGGCTCGGTGAGGTTCATCGAGCCGGTCCACGAGCCATCGACCATCTTCGGGATGTAGGCGGCCTGCTGCTCGGGCGTGCCGGCGGTGAGCAGCGCTTCGATGGCGCCGTCGGTGAGCAGCGGGCACAGCGCGAAGCTCAAGCTCGCACTATTCACCATCTCGCAGCACGCGGCGTGGATCAGCTTGGGCAGGCCTTGTCCACCGAACTCGGCCGGATGCTGCAAGCCCTGCCAGCCGCCTTCGGCGAACTGGCGGAAGGCCTGCTTGAAGCCGGGCGAAGTGGTGACCTTGCCATCGCTGAACGACGAGGGGTTCTTGTCCGACTCCCAGTTCAGCGGCGCGACCACGCCTTCGTTGAACTTGGCGCATTCCTCGAGCACCGCGGCGGCGGTGTCGTAGCCAGCCTCTTCATGGCCGGGCAGGCGTGCGACGGCGTCGATATCGGCCAGCTCCTTCATCACGAAGAGCATGTCTTTCACGGGCGCTCGATAGGTACTCATAGCATGGAAAGCGGGGTGCCTTGCGGCACCCCTTCAAGGTTGATTGAATGAACGTTCAAAGACTCGCCACCAGCTCCGGCACCGCCGTGAACAGGTCGGCCTCGAGGCCGTAGTCGGCGACGCTGAAGATCGGCGCCTCGGGGTCCTTGTTGATGGCCACGATGACCTTGCTGTCCTTCATGCCGGCCAGGTGCTGGATGGCGCCGCTGATGCCACAGGCGATGTACAGCTGCGGGGCGACGATCTTGCCGGTCTGGCCCACCTGCCAGTCGTTGGGCGCATAGCCGGCGTCCACAGCGGCGCGGCTGGCGCCGAGCGCCGCACCGAGCTTGTCGGCCAGCGGCGTGAGCACGGCGGTGAACTTGTCGGCAGCACCCAGCGCGCGGCCGCCGCTGACGATGATCTTCGCCGCCGTGAGTTCCGGCCGATCGAGCTTGGCGATCTCGGAGCCGACGAAGCTGGACAGGCCGCTGTCGGCCACCGCGGCCAGGCTTTCCACCGCCGCGCTGCCACCGCTGGCGGCCGCGGCGTCGAAGCCGGTGGTGCGCACGGTGAGGACCTTGATCGCATCGCTGCTTTGCACGGTGGCGATCGCGTTGCCGGCGTAGATCGGGCGCTCGAAGGTATCGGCAGCAATCATCTTCGTCGCGTCGCTGATCTGCGCCACGTCGAGCAATGCGGCGACGCGCGGAGCGACGTTCTTGCCATGCGCGGTGGCCGGGAACAGCAGGTGGCTGTAGAGCGCCGCCAGCGCGACCACCTGGGCAGCGATGTTCTCGCCCAGTTGCTCGGCCAGCTGCGGGCCGTCGGCGTGCAGCACCTTGGCTACGCCGGTTATCTGCGCCGCGGCCTGCGCCGCGCCGGCGGCGTTGTGGCCGGCGATCAGCACATGCACTTCACCGCCACCGAAACTCGCGGCTTGCGCCGCCGCGGTAACGGTGTTGAGGGTGGCGGGCTTGAGCGCGCTGTGGTCGTGTTCGGCCACGACCAGAACATTCACGAGGACGCTCATTCAGATCACCTTGGCTTCGTTCTTGAGTTTGGCCACCAGCGTGGCCACGTCGGGCACCTTCACGCCGGCGCCGCGCCTGGGCGGCTCGACGACCTTCAGCGTCTTGATGCGCGGCGCCACGTCCACACCCAGGTCGGCGGGCTTGTAGACATCCATCTGCTTCTTCTTCGCCTTCATGATGTTGGGCAGCGTGACGTAGCGTGGCTCGTTCAGGCGCAGGTCGGTGGTCACCACGGCGGGCAGCTTGACCTTCAGCGTCTCCAGGCCGCCGTCGACTTCACGCGTGACGAGAGCGTGCCCGTCGGCCACCTCGACCTTGCTGGCGAAGGTGGCCTGCGGCAGGCCGGCCAGCGCGGCGAGCATCTGCCCGGTCTGGTTGCAGTCGTCGTCGATGGCCTGCTTGCCCAGGATCACCAGGCCGGGCTGCTCCTTGTCGACCAGCGCCTTCAGCAGCTTGGCCACAGCCAGCGGTTGCAGTTCGACATCGGTGTCGACGAGGATCGCGCGATCCGCGCCGATGGCCATTGCCGTGCGCAGCGTTTCCTGGCAGGCGGTGAGGCCGCACGAGACTGCGATGACTTCGGTGACCACGCCCTTCTCTCTCAGCCGCACGGCCTCTTCGATGGCGATCTCGTCGAAGGGGTTCATGCTCATCTTCACGTTGGCGATGTCGACCCCGGTGCCGTCGGACTTGACGCGCACTTTGACGTTGTAGTCGACGACACGCTTGACCGCTACGAGGACCTTCATGCGCGAGAACTCCTGAGAGAGGGAAATTGACGTGAACCGAGGATTTTAGGCAGTGCGAACACTCGTGCTACTTCGCCGACGCCGCGGCGATGCCACGATCGACATCGACACGCGCCAGCAGCACCAGGCCGATCACGAAGAACAGGCCCGTTGAAACGATCGCCAGCCGATGGTTGCCGCCGGTGGCCCAGGTGACGAGGCCATAGGTGAGCGGGCCGATGATCGCCGACAAGCGCGTCGCGAAGGTCCACAGGCCGTAGAACTCGGCACGCCTGGCCTCGGGGGCGAAGAGACCGGCCAGCGCGCGGCCCGCCGATTGGCTCGATCCCATGCACAGACCGGCCAACACGGCAGCGCACCAGAAGATCGTCTGCGTGGTGGCGATGTAGGCCAGCACCACCATCACGATCCAGCCGGCCAGTGTGATGCCGAGCGCACGGCGATGCCCGAGGCGGTCTTGCCAGTAACCGAAAGCGAACGCGCCGGCGGCGGCGGCGATGTTGACGAGGAAGATCAGCATCATCGTCTGCGTCTGCTGGAACCCGAGCACCTGCTCGGCATAGACCGCGGCCAGCGCGATCACCACGGCGATGCCGGCCTGGTAGGCTACGGCGCAGAACAGCAGCCATTTGAAATCGACATAGCGCTGCGATTCGCGCCAGGTGGCGCCGAGCCGCGCGAAGGCCGCGCCGAACCCGCCCGGCGACGTGGCTGCCTGCGGCACCGCCCGCTCGCGCAGCAGCAAGAACGTGGGTACCGACGCCAGCCCGTACACCGCCGCGGTGATGAGCATCGTCACCGGCACGAACTGCGCCGCCTTTTGCCCCTGCCCTTGTGCCCACAGCACATAGGCCAGGCCCAGCCCCAGGCTCAACATACCGCCGAAGTAGCCGAAGCTCCAACCCCAGCCCGAGACGCGCCCCATCGACTCGGCGCGCGCGAGTTCGGGCAGGAACGCCGCGGTGAGCGATTCGCCGTAGGCGTAGAACAGGTTCGAGACGATGATCAGCACCATCGCCAGCCACAGATCGCCTGCGCCCACCGTGGCCAGCAGCGTGGTGGCGACGACGCAGCCGATGGTGGTGATGAGCAGCAGCCGCTTCTTCGCTGCGCGCAGATCGGCATAGGCACCGAGAGCGGGCATCGTGATCATCACCAGCGCGCTCGAGATGGCCAGCGCCAGCGTCCACGCGAAGGTGGCCCAATCCGCCTGGCCGGCGACGACGCCGACGAAGTACGCGTTGAACACCGCCGTCAGCACCACGGTGGTGTAGCCCGAGTTCGCGAAGTCGTACATCGCCCAGCCGAACACCTCGCGGCGTTTCACGCCGGGGTTCAGGTTGGTGGTGGCGAAGAGGGGCATCACGAGGGCTGTGCAGGGTGGTCTGGTACCCGGGACGGGACTCGAACCCGTATGCCCCGTGAAGGGCCGCGGATTTTAAGTCCGCTGCGTCTACCGATTTCGCCACCCGGGCGACGTGCGGCGGGCGGATTATGCGAGCAGCATCGCCAGCCCGGCGAGCGCCAGCAGCCACAGCCCGATCACCAGCGCGGCGCCGATGCGGCTGCGCGGCTTGGCCTGGCCGTGCGCGATCCAGTCGTCGCTGCGCACGCGGCAATCGGCCAGCACCTGCGGCGGCAGGCCGCGCAGCGCGAGCCAGATCAGGCCGGGCAGCAGCAGCAGCTCATCGAGGAATCCGATCACCGGGATGAAATCGGGAATCAGGTCGATCGGGCTCAGCGCGTAGGCCACCACGACGGCGCCGAGCAGCTTCACCGGCCACGGTGTACGCGCATCACGCATTGCGAACCACAGCGTGAGCCCGTCACGCTTGCCACGCTGCACCCAGGCGGCGATGTGCGAGCGCCAACCGGCGGTGGGCGAGGGCATGCATCAGTATATTCAGCACCGATCACCGAACGAACGGCGTTCGGTGATCGAATTCCTCGACAAGGCTGGGCATGCAAGCTGTCTACATCATCGGTACCGCCTGCACACCGTTCGGCAAGCACGCCGGTCGAAGCTTCCACGACCTCACGCGCTGGGCCTACACCGAACTGCTCGCCGATGCCTGCCTGCCCGCGCACGACGCCGCATTGATCGAGCAGGCCTGGTTCGGCAACTGCGGCATGGCCGCGTGGGGGCAAGGCGGCATCCGCGGGCAGGTCTGCTTAACGCCGCTGGTCGACGAGGGCCTCTTTCCCGAGCGGGTGCCGATGATCAACGTCGAGGGCGGTTGCGCCACCGCGTCGTTTGCGTTCCACGGCGCGTGGAAAGACGTGCTGTCGGGCCAGGCCCAGGTGAGCCTGGCGATCGGCGTGGAGAAGCTGGTCAGCCCCGACGTGCCCGAGCGCGCCGGCGCCATCTTCGCCACCGGCATCGACCAGCTCGCGCCCGAGCGCTGGCGGCGCTACTACGCCGCCGCCGGCGACGAGGCCGGCAAGCCTTTCGAAACCGGCCCCGGCCGCACGCTGTTCATGGACACCTATGCAATGCAGGCCGCCTGGCACATGAAGCGCCATGGCACGACGCAGCGCCAGATCGCCGTGGCCTGCGCCAAGAACCATCACCACGGCAGCCTGAACCCGAAGGCGCAATACCGCTTCACGCTCAGCGTCGACGAGGTGCTTGCCGACCGCGAGGTGAGCTGGCCGCTGACGCGCGCGATGTGCTCGCCGCTGGGCGACGGCGCGGCGGCAGCGCTGCTGTGTTCCGAAGCCGCGCTGGCGAACTTTCCGCCCGAAGCGCGCGCCCGCGCCGTGAAGGTGCGCGCGAGCCAGCTTGCGGGCGGCAAGTACCGTCGTCTGGACGAACCGGGCCTCTCGCGCATCGCTGCCGACAAAGCCTATGCGAGGAGTGGCCTGACGCCGCGCGACATCGACCTCGTCGAGCTGCACGACGCCACCTCGTTCTGCGAGGTATACCAGCTCGAGATGCTGCGCTTCGCCGAAGACGGCGGCGGCGGCCGCCTCGGCGAAAGCGGCGCCACGGCGCTCGGCGGCGCGCTGCCGGTGAATGTCTCCGGCGGCCTGGTCGCCAAGGGCCATCCGGTCGGCGCCACGGGCCTGTCGATGGTGCACGAGACATGCCTGCAACTGCGTGGCGAGGCCGGATTGCGTCAGGTCAAAGGTGCAAGTCTCGCGCTGATAGAAAACGGCGGCGGCGTGATGGGCTTCGACGAAGCGGCCTGCGCGGTGACCCTCCTCGAGAAATCGTCATGACCATCGACTGGAAGCCGGAAGACCCGGCCACGCTGGCCGATCCGTACCCACTCTTCGAGCGCATGCGCGATGAAGACCCCTGCCACTGGAGCCCGCGCCTGAAGAGCTGGGTGCTGACGCGCTACGACGACGTGAAGCAGGTCTGCCTGGACCGCGAGCGCTTGTCGTCCGACCGGCTGCGCCCGTTCTTCGCCACGCTGCCCGGGCCCGAGGCCGAGCGCATCGCCGACATCATCCGGTACCTGACGCGCTGGATGGTGTTCACCGATCCGCCCGAGCACACACGCCTGCGCCGGCTCACTTCGCGGGTCTTCCACGCACGCAGCATGCAGGCCATGCGGCCGCAGGTGGAAAGCATCGCCGAGAAGCTGCTCGAGGGCCTGGGCGGCCGCGAGCAGCTCGACTTCGTCGCCGAGTTCGCCGGGCCGCTGCCCTGCCTCGTGATCATGGCGCTGCTGGGCGTGCCGAGCGCCGATCTGGGTGAACTCAAACGTTGGTCGGACGAGATGGCACTGTTCATCGGCTCGACACGCAGCAACGCCGAGAAGTACGGCACTGCCGAGGCCGGCACGCAGGCGATGGCTGCGTACTTCCGCCGCCTGATCGCGGTGCGGCGCCGCGAGCCGGCGCGAGACCTGCTGTCGGAACTCGTGCACCTGCAAGCGGACGACGGCGACCGCTTGAGCGACGACGAGCTGGTCGCCACCTGCATCCTTCTCCTCTTTGCCGGCCACGAGACGACCACGAATCACATCGCCAACGGGCTGCACTCGCTGATGCAGTTTCCAAGCGAGATGCACTCGCTGCGCCGCGACTCCGGCCTGGCGAACGCGGCGGTCGAAGAACTGCTGCGTCACGACGGCCCGTCGGGCGCTCAGGTGCGTGTGGTGGCGCAAGCGCACACGCTGCACGGCAAGACGCTGCGCCAAGGCGATCGTGTGTTCCTGTTGCTCAACGCCGCCAACCGCGACCCCCGCGCCTACGCCAATCCCGACCGCTTGATGCTCGCTCGCCAAGACCCGCCGCACCACGCGTTCGGCTGGGGCGCGCACATCTGCCTGGGCTTCCCGCTCGCACGCACCGAAGGCCAGGTGGCCTTTCCGGCGGTGCTGCGCCGCTGGGCGCAGATCGAGCCGGCCGAGGCGCCGCGCTGGATCGACTCGCTCGTCTTCCACGGCATGCACAGCTTGACCATCAACGTTCGACCTCACTGAAAGCGATGACATCGCCACGCCCGCCGGCGCGCAGGCGCTGATCGAGTCATGGCGAGGCAGTTGCGGGAGGCGCGGCAGGCGTGATCGTCACCTGGCCGCACCGGCAGGGCCAGGCACTGACAGGGCCTACACCAAGGCAGCAGCGGCTGGGTCGCGCCACGCCCCGATCACTTGATCCAGGCCGCTGCGGTAGTCGGCGAACTTCGGCCGCCATCCGGGCACCCGCGGCGACGGTGGCTCAGGTGGCATCGCCAATGCCGTCTGCTGCATGTGCTCCGCCCGGATGATGGCCCGGGCCAGCAGACGCGAACCCAGGGGCAGGTGCAGCGGCCATGGCCGGCCAATGCGCTGCGCGAACGCATCCATGAACTGCTGGAACGAGGTGGCGTGCCCAGCGATGGCGTAGTAGGTCTTGCCCGCCTTTCCCGCTCGCGCAGCGGCAAGAAGCGCGCTAGAGGCATCCCACCGGTGGATGTGATGCTGACCCGCGTCCGCCTTGCCGGACCAGTACGGCCGGCCGAGCCGAAACGCGGTGCGATAGGCACGCAGATCGGCACTCTCCGGGCCGTATTGATAACCCAGACGCACAATGCATGCAGGCAGCGGGCCGGCCGAGACCAGCGCTTCGCACTCCAGGATCGCATCGACGCAGGATCGCAATGGCTCGCCGAGCTTTGCACCGCGCTCTACAGCGCGAACGAATGCAAAGCTGGCGTGCACGAACAGCGCTGCGTCGGCAGCGCCCGCAGTGTGCAGAGAGCGCCGCGTTGCGCTCAGCATCGTGCGCGGGAAGTCCTTCCACGCGTGCCCGTCGTGCAGCAGTGTATTGGCCTGCTGACCGCAGAGGTTGATGTGGACCGAGGCTTCTTGACTGCGCGGTGGATATCGCTCGAGGACGCCGCCCAGTTCCAGGCGTGTGCCGGTGACGGACAGGCTCATCTTCGATTCGCGCACACGACGCACCGCTGCCACCACCACGGGGGCGGCGCGTTGACCCGCAGCTCGTAGCGATGCCCGGCGATCAGCTGTCGTACTTGAACGACAGGGAAACGCGCGCGCGATAGGCGACGACTTTGCCGCCTTCTATTTTCATGTCGAGCTTGCCGACTTCGGCGATACGCAAATCGCGCAGCGACTTGGCCGCGGTCTCGACGGCGTTCTTCGCCGCGTCCTCCCACGAAACACTGCTCGTGCCGATGACTTCGGTGACGCGGTAGACGCCGGATTCAGTCTTCTTCTTGGCCATGATCGTCGCTCCTTCAGGTTGAGGCCACGACATGCAGAGTTCCCGCCGTGGCGCCACCATCATAGGCGCCTGGTGGCGCGACACGCGAAGGCGCCGGGGAAACGGCCCATCGAGACAGGACCATCGGCAGGGGACTCGACGGCGCGGCGAGAGGGCTTGCACGGCATCACCGCCTGCTTGCGCGGGTAGGTAGCGGGCTAGGCTGCCACCGGCACCAGGAAGTCGCGGCTGATGCCCGCGCCGAGGTCGTTCACCTTGTCCAGGAATTGCGTGAGATAGGCGTGCAGGCCGGTCGACAGGATCTCGTCGATGCGCGCGTACTGCAGATCGGATTGCAGACGGCCAGCGCGGCGCAAGGTCTCGCCGCTGCCCTGAATGGCCACCATCTTCAGGTTCGCCACCACCTCGTTCATCGACGCCGCCAGCGAGCGCGGCATGTCCGGGCGCAAGATCAACAACTCGGCCACCCGTTCCGGACGGATGACGTTGCGGTACACCTTGCGGTAGATCTCGAAGCCCGACACCGATCGCAGGATCGCGCTCCAGTGGTAGAAATCCACCTCTTGTGTCGATCCGGCTTTGCCGGGCGACTCGACCCCCTCGGGGGGCGGTGTCGCAGGCGCCTCGGGGCCATCGGTCCTGTCGCTGCCGGCGGCGAAGTCGTCGCTGCTGGCCAGCGCCTGGAATTTCACGTCGAGCAAGCGCGCGGTGTTGTCGGCGCGTTCGAGGAAGGTGCCGATGCGCAGGAAGTGCAGCGCTTCGTCCTGCAGCATGGTGCCCACGGTGACGCCGCGGCTCAAGTGGCTGCGGAACTTCACCCACTCGAAGAAGGCACCGGGGTCGCGCTCGGCGGCACCATCACCCAACAGGCGGTTGAATTCGAGCCAGGTCTGGTTCTGCGTCTCCCACACCTCGGTGGTCAAGGCGCCGCGCACGGCGCGCGCGTTTTCCCGCGCGGAGCGCAGGCACACCAGGATGCTGGAGAGATTCGCTTCGTCGCGCACCATGAAATCCATGACGTTGCGCGGGCTGACGTCGTCGTACTTCTTGCCGAAAACGCCACTCAACTCGCTGATCGTCAGCAGGCCTTGCCAGAGCTGCTTGGCCGAGGCGTCGGATTGCGGCAGCAGCGAGCTCTGGTAGTTCACATCGAGCATGCGCGCGGTGTTCTCCGCACGTTCCATGTGGCGTGCCATCCAAAAGAGGTGGTCAGCGGTTCGTGACAGCATGGTGGCCCTCCTCAGCCTTCCAGAACCCAGGTGTCCTTGGTGCCCCCGCCCTGCGAGGAATTCACCACCAGCGAGCCTTCTTTCAGCGCCACGCGCGTCAGGCCGCCGGGCACCATCTGCACATGCGTGCCCGAGAGCACGAACGGCCGCAGGTCGATGTGGCGCGGCGCGATGCCCTTCTCCACATACGTCGGGCAGGTGGACAGCGCGAGCGTGGGCTGCGCGATGTAGTTGCGCGGGTTGGCGACGAGCTGCTCGCGGAAGGCTTCGATCTCGCCTCGGCTCGCCGCCGGCCCGACCAGCATGCCGTAGCCGCCGGCGCCGTGGACTTCTTTCACCACCAGCTCGCTCAAGTGGCCGAGCACGTACTTCAGGTCATCGCTGTCGCGGCACAGGTAGGTGGGCACGTTCTGCAGGATCGGCTTCTCGCCGAGGTAGAACTCGATCATCTTCGGCACGTGGGGATAGATGCTCTTGTCGTCGGCGACGCCGGTGCCGATGGCGTTGCTCAACGTGATGTTGCCCTTGCGGTAGACGTCCAGCAGCCCGGCGCAGCCGAGCGTGCTGTCGCTGCGAAAGGCGCTCGGGTCGAGGAAGTCGTCGTCCACGCGCCGGTAGATCACATCCACACGGCGCGGGCCCTGTGTGGTGCGCATGTAGACGAAATGGTCGCGCACGAAGAGGTCTTGCCCTTCGACCAGCTCGACGCCCATCTGCTGCGCCAGGAAGGCATGCTCGAAGTAGGCGCTGTTGTACATGCCGGGTGTCAGCACCACCACGTTGGGCTCGTTCACGCCGCTGGGCGCCACGGCACGCAGCGTTTCCAGCAGCAGGTCGGGGTAGTGCGCCACCGGCGCCACGCGGTGCATGCTGAAGAGTTCGGGGAAGAGGCGCATGCTCATCTTGCGGTTCTCGAGCATGTAGCTCACGCCGCTGGGCACGCGCAGGTTGTCTTCCAGCACGTAGTAGGTGCCGCTGCCGTCGGGGTTGCCGGCGCGCACGATGTCGATGCCGGCGACATGCGAATAGACCCCGCCCGGCACGTGCACACCCATCATCTCGGCGCGGAACTGCGCGTTCTTCAGCACCTGTTCGGTGGGCACCACGCCGGCCTTCAGGATCTCCTGGTCGTGATAGACATCGTGGATGAAGCGGTTCAGCGCCGTCACACGCTGGCGCAAGCCGGCTTCCATGCTCAGCCATTCCTGCTCGGGGATGACGCGCGGGATCAGGTCGAAGGGGATCAGCCGCTCGGTGCCGGCACCGTCTTCGTCTTTCGCGCCGTAAACGGCGAAGGTGATGCCGACGCGGCGGAAGATCACTTCGGCTTCTTCGCGCCGTGCGCGCATCGCGGTCTCGGCCTGGGTCTTCAGCCAGCGATCGTAGGTGCGGTAGTGCTCGCGCACGCCGTGGTTCGCATCGAGCATCTCGTCGAAGGCGGCTTCCATGGATTGAGATTGCGTCTGCATCAGCTCACCTTTCGAGTCGTCACGCCTACTGCCAACCGGTGCCGGCCGCCGCCGCGGATCACGCCGCGCAGCGGCGTCACGTCGCCGAAATCGCGGCCCACGGCCACGCGCACATGGCCGTCGCGCGGCACTACGCGATTCGTCGGGTCGAGATCCAGCCAGCCGTCGGCGCAAACACCCGGCGTGCCCGGGCACCACACCTGCACCCAGGCGTGGCTGGCATCGGCGCCGAGCATCGTCGGTTGATCCGCGCCGGCGGACGTGAGCAGATAACCACTGACATAACGCACCGGCACGCCGTGCATGCGCAGCGCGCCGGCCAGCACATGCGCGAAGTCCTGGCAGACGCCGCGCCGCTGCTCGAAAGCCTCGGCCAGCGGTGTGTCGACCTCGGTGCTGGCCGATTCATAGGCGAAGTCTTCGTGGATGCGGTTCATCAGCTCGATGGCCGCCTGCGCCACCGGGCGCCGCGCAGGCAGCGACGGTTCAGCGTAGTCGCGCAGCGCGGCCAGGCGCGGCACGAAAGGCGAGGGCAGCGCATATTCGAGCGCTGGTGCGAAAACGTGGCGCGAGACATAGCGCAAGCCGGCCGCCAGTTCGTCCCAAGGCGGCGAGGCGTCGGCGTCCAGGGCATCGAATCGCGGCTCGAGGTCGACCACGCTGCGCGACGTGACGTCCAGCGCTTCATGGGGCTGCGTCAGGCTGAACCAGCAGGCCGCGTTACCCAGCGCGTCGATGGCGCGGCGCTGGTGGTCCACCGCCGGGCCGACGTGCAGTTCGTACTCGACGAGCCGCTGGTGCGCGTCGGTGGTGGGCTGCAGATGGGCCAGGTGGTGCGCCAGCGTCACCGGTGCGCTGTAGTCGTAGCGGGTGTGGTGCAGGACATCGAGTCTCATACGGTCTGCTCCACGCCCTGCGCCAGCGTGAAGTAGCGCTCGCCGATGCGGTCGGAAAGCTGCAGCGCCGCCGCCGACAAGTGGCGCGCCACGTCCGCCAGCCGCGCCGCGATGGCGGCGTCGTCCAGGCCACGCAGCGATTCCAGCGCGAGGCCGGCGCCTTCGCGCGGCAGCAGCGCGAGCAGCGGCTGGATCTCGCCTTCGTGCCCGGGCAGCTTGCGCAATTCGGTGCGCAGCCGGCGCAGCACGCCGCCGAACGCGCGCGGGTTGCTGGTGTCCAGCACCAGCAGGTCGGTCAGCGCGAGCAGGTCTTCGCGGCGCTGGTAGCGGGCACGGAAGGTGATGGTGCTGTCGAAGAGTTCAAGCAGCACATCGATTCCCGAAGCGCTGCCGATCGCGCCGGCGTGCTGGAAGGCCTGCAGGCGCTGCGTCAGGCCGAGCAGGCGCTCGACCAGGCGGCCGACAGCGAGCAGCCGCCAGCCGTGGTCGCGCGTCATCCGGTCGGTCTGCATGCCGGTCACGGCGGCCAGCTGGATGGCCAGCCGGTCCAGCGCCGGCAGCACCTGCGGCAGGCTCGGCAGCTGGCCCGGCGGTGCGTCCAGCGCCAAGGCGAACGACTCGGCCATGGTGCGGATCAGGCCCCATTGTTCCGACGACAAGCGCTCGCGCAGTGCTTGCGACGCACGCGCCAGGCTGGCGAGGTTGACGGCCACGCTGCTGGTCTGCGCGCCGCTGCCATCGGCCAGCGCGTCGAGCACGGCACGCTCGAACAGATGCGGCGCTTGCACGAGACTGGGCACACCGGGCGGCGCCAGGCCGGTGGTCACGGCCAGCGCGGACAGCGCGCGCAGCGACGCTTCGTCGGCCTGGGCATCAGCGTCGATCAACATCAGCGTGGCCCGCGCCAGGCGCACCAGCTGCTCGGTACGCTCGGTGTAGCGGCCGAGCCAGAACAGGTTCTCGCCGGCGCGGCTGGCCACCGGGCGGCGGCGCTCGGCAATGTCGTCCACCTGCAGCGGCGCAGGCAGCATCGAGAAGGTGTCGACCGGGCCTTCGGTGAGCACCCAGGTGTCCAGGCTGCTGCCGCCGCGCTGCATCGAGACGCTCGCGTCGTCGCGCTGCGCCACGCGCGTCATGCCACCGGGCAGCACATGCCAGCGGCCCTGGCCGTCGGCGATGGCGTAGACACGCACCATCGCCGGACGCGCATGCACCACGCCGTCGGCCCAGATCGGCGTGCGCGAGAAGCGCAGGCGCCCTTGCACCGTCCACGCGTCGGGGTCTTGTTCGATCAGCGCGGCCATCGGCGGTTGCATCGGCGGCGGCCGGCCGCCCCTGGGGTAGGTGCTGCGCACGATCTTGCCCGTCAGATCATCTCGAACGTTGGCCCAGGCGGCGGCTTCACCACACCACCAGGTGGGCAGCGACGGCAGCAGCAACGGTTCCCCCCCCCATCGCTCGGCGATGCCGGGCAGGAAACCCTTCACCGCCGCCGATTCGAGGAACGCGCTGCCCAGCGCTTTGGCCATCACCACTGTGCCGGCACGCGCCACCTGCATCAGGCCGGGCACGCCGAGCGTCGAATCGGCACGCAGCTCGAGCGGGTCGCACCAGTCGTCGTCCAGCCGGCGCACGATGCCGTGCACGGGCTCGAGGCCTTCGACGGTTTTCAGGAACAGCCGCTCGCCGCGCACCGTGAGGTCGCCGCCTTCGACAAGCGGCACGCCCAGGTAGCGCGCCAGGTAGGCATGCTCGAAGTAGGTCTCGCTGTACGGCCCCGGCGTGAGCAGCACCACGCGTGGCGTGGCCCCGCCGGCCACCTCGCGCGCAGCAGCGTCCACGGTATCGAGCAGCCGGCGGTAGCTGCTGGCGATGTGCTGCACGCGCAACTGGCGGAACGCATCGGGGAACTGTCGCGACACCAGCAGCCGGTTGTGCAGCACGTAGCCCAACCCCGAGGGTCCTTGCGTGCGCTGCGCCACGAACCACCAGCGCCCATCGGGGCCGCGCGCCATGTCGAAGGCGACGATGTGCAGCCGCTGCCCGACCGCCGGCGCCACGCCTCGCATCGCGCGCAGATAGCCCGGGTGGCGCAGCACCAGCGCCGGCGGCAGCAGGCCCTCGTGCAATAGGCGCTGCGCGCCGTAGAGGTCGGCGAGCACCGCTTCGAGCAGCGCCGCGCGTTGAACGGCACCGGCTTCGATCAGTGCCCAGTCGGCGGCCGGGATGATCAGCGGCAGCAGCTCGAGCGACCACGGGCGGCTCGCCGCCCCTTGATCGCTGAAGACGTTGTGCGTGACGCCGTCCAGGCGGATCTGCTGCGCCACCTGCGCGCTGCGGCGGTCGAGTTCGGCGGCCAGGCCGCCGGGCAGCGGCGCCTCGGGCAGGTGGTCGGCGAACACCTGCCAGGGCGGGCGCAACTCGCCGCCGCCGGCGCGCAACTCGTCCCAGGCGCGCGCCTCGCCGGCATGCTCGCTGGGCACCGTACGGCGCAACAAGGCCTGCCCCGCGCTGCCCGGCTGGCTGAAATCCAGCGGCAGCGAGTCCTGAG
Source organism: Rubrivivax sp. (assembly GCA_031400795.1). Taxonomy (GTDB): domain Bacteria; phylum Pseudomonadota; class Gammaproteobacteria; order Burkholderiales; family Burkholderiaceae_C; genus Rubrivivax. Next base: position 23,413 of record JANNQO010000192.1, read on the forward strand.
AGGGCAGCGAAGACAAGCCTGAACCCCTTCGTCAGGCGCGCCGCAGATCCAGCGTGAACGGCAGCTCCAGACTCGGCACCACGGGCGTGACCCGCATGCGCCCGGGCGTGTGGCCGAAGCGGAAGTAGCGCGCCAGGCGCCGGCTCTCGGCTTCGTAGGCGTTGACCGGGAAGGTGTCGTAGCTGCGCCCGCCCGGGTGCGCCACGTGGTAGCGGCAGCCGCCGATCGAACGTTCGAGCCAGCGGTCGACGATGTCGAACGTTAGCGGAGCGTGCACGCCGATGGTGGGATGCAGCGCCGACGACGGATGCCAGGCGCGGTAGCGGATGCCGCAGACAAACTCGCCCACCCGCCCGGTGGGCTGCAGCGGCGCTGCGTTGCCGTTGACGGTGACCACATGCCGGTTGTCGTTCAAGCCGCTCGCCTTCAGCTCCAGCCGCTCCAGCGACGAATCGACGTAGCGCACCGTGGCGCCCGCCGCCCCCTCCTCGCCCATCACGTGCCAGGGTTCCAGCGCCGAGCGCAGCGTCAAGCCGATGCCTTGCGTGGCCAGCTCGCCGATCATCGGGAAGCGGAACTCGAGGTGCGGCGCGAACCAGGCTTCGTCGATCGCGAAGCCGGCCTGGCGCAACTCGGTGAGCACGTCGGAGAAGTCCATCTGCACGAAAGTGGGCAGCAGGAAGCGATCGTGCAGCCCGGTGCCCCAGCGTGTCAGCCGCGTGCTGCCACGGCCGCTGTAAGGCTCGCGCCAGAACCAGGCGACGAGTGCACGCAGCAGCAGCTGCTGCGCCAGGCTCATCTGCGCGTGCGGCGGCATCTCGAAGGCGCGCAGTTCGAGCAGGCCCAGCCGGCCGGTGGGGCTGTCGGGCGAGTACAGCTTATCGATGCAGAACTCGCTGCGGTGCGTGTTGCCGGTGACGTCGACAAGCAGGTTGCGCAGCGCGCGGTCGACCAGCCAGGGGGAAGCCCGTCCGGCCCGCTGCAGCTCACGTTCGAGTTCACGCAGCGCGATCTCGACCTCGTAGACCTGGTCGTTGCGCGCTTCGTCGATGCGCGGCGCCTGGCTGGTGGGGCCGATGAACAAACCGCTGAACAGATAGCTCAAGCTGGGGTGGTTGTGCCAGTAGCCGAGCAAGCTGGCCAGCAGGTCGGGGCGGCGCAGGAAGGGGCTGTCGGCGGCCGTGGCGCCGCCGAGCACGAAGTGGTTGCCGCCGCCGGTGCCGGTGTGGCGGCCGTCGACCATGAACTTCTCGGTCGACAGCCGGGTCTGGTGCGCCGCCTCGTAGAGGAACTCGGTGTGGTCGACCAGTTCGGCCCAGTTGTTGGCGGGGTGAATGTTGACCTCGATCACGCCGGGGTCGGGTGTGACCTGCAGCAGCTTCAGGCGCGGGTCGCGTGGCGGCGGGTAGCCTTCGAGCACGATCTTCGCGCCTTGTTCGGCAGCGGTGGCTTCCACGGCCTGCAGCAGTTCGAGGTAGTCCTCGAGGTGCTCCAGCGGCGGCATGAAAACGTACATCACGCCGCTCTTGCCGCCGGCTTTCGCTTCAGCCGATCTTTCCGCTTTCGGGCCGTTGGCACGCTGCGGGTCGCGCACCTCGACGCACAACGCGGTGCGCGTGATCCACGCGGCGGATTGCCGGGGTTGCGGGGCGGTGTCGGGGCTGACGGCAGAGGGCGTGGTGAGGTGGTGCGGGGATGCGCTGGTGCGGCCACCACCCAGCCCCTGCCCGCGGATCGCCGCCGGCACCGGCAGCGGTGCGCTCGGTGCGAACGGGTCCTGCGCCAGCGCCAACGGCCGGTCTTCTTCGCGCGCCCAGGGCAGCGAATGCAGCGGCAGCCGGTAGCCCATCGGCGAATCGCCGGGGGTCAGGTGCAGGCGGTCGTCGCGCAGGAACCAGGCGCCAGTGATCCACTGCGGACCTGCGGTCTTGCTCGACATCTCCCGCTTCAGCGGCAGCAGGTATCCCACCGTGCTGGCCAGGCCCTGCTGGAACACGCGGCGCAGCCGGATGCGTTCGAGCTCGTCGTCCAGCCGCGAGTCGAACGGGTCGACGTTCACCGGCAGGCGCCCTTCGCGCCACAGGTAGTACCAGGTGTCTTCGTAACCCGGCTGCACGTATTTCGGGTTGAGTCCCAGGCGTTCTGTGAGGCGGCGCAGGAAGGCCTCGGCATCGGCCGTGGTGTGGCGATGCACGTCGCGCTCGTCGGCGAACAGCGTGGGGTCGTCCCAGCAAGGATGGCCGTCGCGCCGCCAGTAGATCGACAGCGCCCAGCGCGGCAGCTGCTCGCCCGGGTACCACTTGCCCTGCCCGAAATGCAGGAAGCCGCCGGCGCCGTACTTGTTGCGCAGCCGGTGCACGAGTTCGGTGGCGAAACCGCGCTTGGTGGGGCCCAGCGCGTCGGTGTTCCATTCGGCGCCGTCGCGGTCATCCACGGAGACGAAGGTCGGCTCGCCACCCATCGTCAAGCGCACATCGTGCTCGGCGAGTTGTTCGTCGACACGCTGGCAGAGCTCGACGATGGCTTGCCACTGCTCGGCCGTGTAGGGCTTGGTGACACGTGGCGATTCGTAGATGCGCGTCAAGTGCATGTGGTGCGAGAACTCGACCTCGCTTTCGTCCACCGCGCCGCTCACCGGCGCCGCGGTCGAGGGCTCGGGCGTGCAGGCCACCGGGATGTGGCCCTCGCCGGCGAGCAGGCCCGAGGTCGGGTCCAGGCCGACCCATCCGGCGCCGGGCAGGTAGACCTCGCACCAGGCGTGCAAGTCGGTGAAGTCGGTCTCGGCGCCCGAGGGGCCGTCGAGCGACTTGACGTCGGGCTTCAACTGGATCAGGTAGCCCGAGACGAAGCGTGCGGCCAGACCCAGGTTCCTGAACAGCTGCACGAGCAGCCAGCCGGTGTCGCGGCAGCTGCCGCTGGCGTTGGCCAGCGTGGTTTCGGGCGCCTGCACGCCGGGCTCCATGCGGATCAGGTAGCGGATCTCGGATTGCAGCCGCTGGTTCAGGCCGACGATGAAATCGATGGTGCGCTGCTTCTTCAGCGGCACGCTCTTGACGAAGGCTTCGAGCCTGGGCGTCAGCGGCAACCTGGCGAGGTAAGGCGCCAGGTCGTGCGCCACATCGGCCGGGTATTCGAACGGGAACTGCTCGGCTTCGGGCTCGAGGAAAAAATCGAACGGGTTGTAGACCGCCATCTCGGCCACCAGGTCGACGCTGACCTTGAACTCGGTGGTCTGCTCCTCGAAAACCAACCGCGCCAGGTGATTCGCGAACGGGTCTTGCTGCCAGTTGATGAAGTGCCTGGCCGGCTCGACGCGCAGCGAATAGGCCAGGATCGGCGTGCGGCAATGCGGCGCCGGGCGCAGCCGCACCACCTGCGGCGACAGCGCGACGCGGCGGTCGTAGCGGTAGTGCGTGACGTGGTTCAGCGCGACGTGGATGGCCACCGGGTGCTCCTCACAGCGTGTTCCGAGGCCCCGTCAAGGCAGGCCCTCCTTCGCACGATGATGCCAGTAACGTGCCACGGCCTGACGCTCGCAAACACCTGCCAAATTGGTGCCGGTGCGCCAGCTCCACGCACCACATCGGTCACTGCGGATCACGGTGACGCCACGCTCGAGGTAGCGCTGCACCACATCGGGGGCCGGGTGGCCGAAGCGGCTGCGATAGGCGGCCTGCACCAGCGCCTGTCTTGGTGCGACGGCGTCGATGAAGGCGGCCGTCGACGAGGTGCGGCTGCCGTGGTGCGGCACGACGAGCACATCGCTGTTCAGCGCCTCGGGCTGGCGCTGCACCAGGGCCGCCTCTTGCGGTGCTTCGATGTCGCCGGTGAGCAGCAGGGTTTCGCCCGCCGCCGACGCGACCTTCAACACGCAGCTCAGGTGGTTCGGCTTGCTGCCCATCTCGCCCGGCCAGGGGTGCAGCACATCGAAGCGCACGCCGTCCCAGCGCCACGACTGCCCCGCGGTACAAGGTTCGTGCGGCACCTTCGGCGACAACAAGGGATGCGTGCTTTCGAGCGAACTGCTCATCGAGCGCACCGGCGTGCGCGCGATCAGGCTCGCGGCGCCGCCGGTGTGGTCGCTGTCGCGGTGGCTGAGCATCAGCAGATCGACTTGCCGCTCGCCGCGCGCACGCAGCAGCGGCAGCAGCACGCGGTGCCCGGCATCCGACTCGGCTGAATAGCTCGGCCCGGCGTCGTAGACCAGCAGGTGCTGCTGCGTGCGCACCAGCACCGCAGTGCCCTGCCCCACGTCGGCCACCACGGCTTCGAACTCACCGGCGCCCGGGTGGTCCGGCGGCGGCACCAGCAGCGGCAGCAGCAGCGGCACGCCGGCCAGCCGCAGGCGCCATGGCAACGGCATCACCAGCAGCGCGCCGCCCAACAGCCCGCAAGCCGCTGCCCAGGCCGGCGCGGCGGCGGCCGTCCACACCGCCCAAGGCGCTTGCACCATCCAGCCGAGCGTCGCCACCAGGCCTTGCACCAGGCCGGCTGCGACGATCCACAACCACGGCAGCAGCACACCGGCCAGGGCCAGCGGCGTGATCAACAAGGTGACCAACGGGATGGCCAGCAGATTCGCCACGAAGCCGATCACCGAGATCTGCTGGAAGAAAAGCATCGACAGCGGCGCCAGGCCGATGGTGGCCACCAGCTGCGTGCGCAGGCCCATCTTCAGCGTGGCGGCGAAGCGCTCGCGCCAGTTCGCCAGGGGCGGCCGCGGCAGCCAGGCCGCTTCCGAGCCGATCAACAGGCCCACCGCAACGAACGACAGCCAGAAGCCCGGCTGCAGCAGCGCCCACGGATCGATCATGATGACCAGCCACCCCGCCGCCAGCAACACCAGCGTCTGCGGCCAGCGCCAGCCGACCGTGCGCAGCAGCACCACCGCCGCGATCATCCACACCGTGCGCTGCGCCGGCACACCCCAGCCGGCGAGCAGTGCGTATCCGCCAGCGGCCAACAAGCCGCCCCAGCGCGCCGCCAGCGGCACCGGCAGCTTCATCATCAGCCCCGGCGAGAAGCGCCACAGCCGCCCGATGGCCAAGCCCGCGAGCCAGGCGAACATCGTCACGTGCAGGCCCGAGATGCTCATCAGGTGTGCCACGCCGGTGGCGCGGAACAGCTCCCAGTCGTCGCGCTCGATCGCCGCCTGGTCGCCGATGGCCAGTGCCGCGAGCACGCCGGCCAGCGTGCGATGGGGCACCCAATGCTCGATGGCGTCGCGGATCGATTGGCGCTGGCGTTGCACGGTACAGCAGGCGCGCTCTTCGACAAGCCGGTTCGCCAACACGGCGCGCACGTAGCCGCTGGCGCGGATGCCTTGTTCGAAGAGCCACAGCTCGAGGTCGAAGCCGTGTGGGTTCAGCGTGCCATGCGGCTGCTTCAGGCGCAGCGTGAGCAACCAGCGCTGGCCGGCGCGCAGGTCTTGCGGCGGGCCGGCGCCATCACCATCGAAGCCGTGGTACCAGCCCAGGCTGACGCGTTCGGGCAGCCGCACCGGCTCACCGCGATGCGTGGCCGATTCGATGGCGAAGACGAAGCGCGTGCCCGAAGCGCCGATCTGCGGCAGGCTGGCGATGGTGCCCGTGGCCAACACATCCTGGCCTTCGAGCGCGGCCGGCAGCAGATCAGCCAGCCGCCCTTGCGCACGCCAGTCGGTGCTGGCCCAGGCGACGAAGAAGGCGGCACAAGCCCACATCGGCACCCGCCAGGCCGGCCGCCGCGACATCAGCAACGCGAAAACCGCAACCGCCAGCATCGCCCAGCGCATACCCGGCAGCAGCAGCTCGGCCTGTTGCACCTGCAGCGCCACGCCGGCCAGCCACGCCAGTGCGCACAGCACGCCTCCCATCGAACGAGTGTAGGTCGCGCGCTTCGTTGGCCGGTCAAGGCAATACTTCACTGCGCGCGGGTGCCTTTGTCGCACCGGCGCTCACCTCGAGCGCGCCAGCATGCGGCGCAAACAGCCAGGCACCCCTTCGAATCCACCCGGAGCACACCATGACCATTGCCGCCCCACAAGTCCTCTTCATCTTCAGCTCGCCCAATCAGTTCGTTCCGCTCTCGGGCACCTTGGCCAGAACAGGGTTCTGCACGCCGCTGATGGCGCTCACCAACACCGGCGGCGGCGCGATGTCGATCTCGGGCGTGGGCAGCAACCTGACCATCGGCCAGAACAGCTACACGGTGTACCCGAGCCAGGGCAGCGGCACACCGCCCGACTTCACCCCCACCGTGCTGACGCTGAACACCGGCTTCACGGCGACGATCGGTTTCAGCGTCATCAACAGCAACGGCAGCAACCTCGCGTACTTCCTCTCCGGCCTGGCGGTGAAGCGCATCGGCGCCAACCCGGGCGGAGGCGGCGCGGTCTTCCCGGTGTTGAACGTCGCCGTCTCCAACACCGGCGCCACCACGTTGAACGTGGAGGACGACAACGACGACGCCGGCGGCACGTCGACGACCTACGACTTCTGGGTGCTGGTGCAGAACGCGGCGGGTGATATCGGGTTGATCGATCCGCTGATCGTCAACGCCAACTGAAGCCCCCTACACGCGCGCCCGCATCAGCTCGCGGTGATGCGTCACCACGTTCAGGAACGACTCGCGCTGCTGCGGGTCAGCCGGCCACGAAAACGCGCCGCGCGTGCGGGTCGAAGCGATGGCCTGCGGCCTGCCGGTGATCGCCAGCCGCCAGGGCGCGCTGGCCGAAGCCGTGCAGCACGGCCATGACGGCTGGCTGGTGCCGCCGGGCGATGCGCAGGTGCTCGTGCGCAAGGTCAGATGGCGCTCGCGGGGTTACTCCGGTCAGCGCGGGTCAGTCGGTGAGGACCGGTCGGTGCGGTCTGCCGCGTCCTTCGCAAGAAGTTTCGCGACGCCGTCGCGCCCGGTTCCGTCCATGCACTGGCTACGCCAGTCGAGGGTCGAACTCGAACGGGTCGCGTTCCTTCGCCAGCGCGACTTCCGAGAGCCTCGGATGCAGGGCATTGATGAGCAGGTTGTATTCGGCGGGCTCAACGTAGGAGGGAACCCATAGCGCAAGCTCGGCGCAAATATCGAGCCATTGGTCGCCGAACGCTTGAGTCACGGCCTCGCTGTTGCGCCAGTTGCCGGGCAAGCCAGCCGCCTGCGCGGTCGAAACCGCCAGCCCGTCAGGCAGCTCGAGTCTGAACAGGGCCTGCCCGAGCGGCGCAATGCCGTTCGCATGCACGCGCTTCTCGAGTTGCGCCAGCGCGCGGGTCCCCGCGCAGTAGATCACCCGGCGCGACACGGCGCCGGCGCGCAGGCTGTGCCAGCGGCCTGGCGCAAGGCCCGAACCATAGGCCTGATCGCCAATGGTCTTCGCGATGGCCAGGCCGATTCGGAAGACGGCGATGCTCAAGCGGCGGCGCCGTAACGCAGCGCGACGAGCATCGACTGGACCTTGCTCATGCCCCATGGCGTGCGCGCGCGCCTGAGCGGGGTCTCGCCATCCAGTGAGGGATGCGGCCGCGTCAGCCAGGTCGACGCCTGGGTCGGCGAGCCGAAGACCTCGGCGGCCTGGGTCAACAGGTCCGTGATCTGCAGGGCCTTGACGGCGGCATCCTGCGGCAACGCCGAGCCACTGGCCTTGCGGCGGCTGACCGTCGTTCGGTCGATGCCCGCGAAGTCCAGCACGTCGCGCGATTCGAGCCCGCTCAAACCCGCGATGTCGCCCAGGAAGTCCGGGTCCAGACCGTCGGCGACCAGATGTTCCGCAACTTCGGGCGCCATGCGATATCCGTACGCATCACCGCCGGGAACCCGGGGTTGGCCGGCACGGGCAATGAGGTCGCCGCCCGTCAACAGCAACCCGCCGATGCCGTTTGACTCGGCAAGGCCGCGCCTTGCCGGGCTGGAGCCCTTGCGCGCGCTCCCTGCCCTCGCTGCCAGCCCGTTGATCGCGCTGGCCCACTCGACAAGCGACCCCGCTGGTCGTGGTGGCAGATGCTGGGCTGCCGCTGCTGCAAGTGCCGTCATGCTTGAACCTACAGATGCCGTGCAAACGCACAAGAATTGTAGTGCGTTCGCACGCCAGAGGCAAGGCGGCGTCGCTCAAGATCATCGCGGCCATCCTGGAGCGGCCGGTGATCGAGAAGATCCTCAAGCACCTGGGGCTGGAGCCGCAGCCGCAGCCCAAGGCCCCCGGTGCGCGAGGCGGGGCCGCATCTCGCCGCCTGAGCCGCACCCGCCGTCAAACACACTCCGCCGAAGACCGATTGCAGGGCCAGAGAACGGTCCGCAAACTGCCGACCAAGCACAACGCGGCAGTCCAGGCGCCTAGCCAAAGGTACTCCAGGACGCCGCAGGCCAGTCCTGGGCCTTGCAGAGGGGGTTCGAGATTCCTATGCCCCAGGTCGCGCGTGGCAGCGCTTCGCTTCAGACCGCGACCAACCTTTCGAGCGCACGGCGCCGCAGCAGGCCTATGCCTGCCAGCCCACCGAGCATCAGCGCCAGGCTGGCGGGCTCGGAAACACCCGGCGTGGTGCCGGCGGTCAACAACACGCCCGAGCCGCTGGTGAAGCTCACGCCATCGGCCAGGCCGAACGAGAACCTGGCGGTGTGACCGAAGTCCGCGTCGATGCCATCGCGGCCGTCGGCCTGCAGGTAGTAGTACAGCGGCAGCGTCGCGCCGTCGGCCACGATCAGATCGCCGCCGAAATCGAAGCCGGTGTAGGTGTCGGCGCTGAACGCGCCATCGATGAAACCGCCGATCTCCTCCGACAGCCCGCTTTGGCCGCCATAGTCGCCGTAGCCGATGTACCTGAAGCTCGCCTCGCCCAGGTTGAATACGCTGGTCAGCTGGCTCGTCGCGGCGGTGTAGACACCCGCCGACACGGTGCCGTCGACATGCGCGTTCACATGCACCCTGGTCGTGCCGCCGCCGGCAATGTGAAAGGTGACGGTGTCCCGGAGTGCCGCGACGGCCCCCATCACCGAGGTGGACCACAGACAGGTCGGTGTGCCGCAGGTGGTGACGTAGCCGTTGTTCGAATTGGCCGTCGCGCGCAGGATGCCCTCCTCCAGGCTGGCGGCAGCCTTGGCATTGGACGTGCCCTTGTCGCTGGTGCTGAACTGCTCGAGGCTGGCGCTCGTCAGTCCGAGCGGGAAGCCGCCCGGGCCGGGGACGACGACGTTGTGGTCGGCGCTGCCGTAGTCAAGCTGGAAGCCGCCCGGGTTGTAGACGCTGATGCCGGGCCCCGACGCGTATGAGAACCCGGCGTCGCCCACATGGGCGAACTGCGAAGACGCGGTGCTGAGGTACACGCCCGAGCCACTGGGCAGCGGGCTGGCGGGGGCCGAAGCAGCCACCAGGCTGAGCACGGCCGCCGACAGCAGGCGCATGGCAAAGGGTTGGGCCGAGGCCCGGGTCAGGGATGAGTGCTCATTCATGGGTTCGCTCCGTCGTGTGGTTCAGGGTGGTGGTTGGGGATCGGCTGAATTCACTCTAGGCGGCGCAGCGTCACCGCAGCGTCATCGGCCGCCGCCGCGGGCCGCCGCCCGATACGGGCAGTCGGCCGGGTGGTTGAGCAGATCGGGCTGGAACGCGCTCGCGCCGCAGTGCGAGCAGACGAAGATGCCGCCCAGCGAGCCGTCGGGTGTGTACAGCAGCACCTGCTTGCCGCGCGCCTCGGCGCGCACCAGCGCGGCCTCGCGACCGGCGGGCAGCGCAGGCTCGTTGCCGGCGTGGGCCGGGGCGGGCGGGCGATCGGTGGATGGCGGCTGCATGGTCGGCGACCAGCCTAAGTCCGCCAGCGTCACGGCATCGTCATCGCGGCGAGCCGAGGGCAAGCCGCACCCCGCAACCAGGGTGCACTGCCGGGTTGCCGCGGCGGGGGTCTGACGGCATGCTCGCCATTCGCGTTCACCCCACCGCCGCCCCTCCCCGATGCCCGATACCGCCGTCCCGCCTGTCAATGCCTGCCTGCATGGCGCCGCGCAGCTGCGCTGGGCGGGTGGTGAGCCCGTCCTGCTCGATCGCAAGCAAGCCCTGCTGCTGGCCTACCTGTGGATCGAAGGGCCGACGCCGCGCGGCAGGCTCGCCGGGCTGCTGTGGCCGCAGGCCCCTGACGCACGCGCGCGCGGCAACCTGCGGCAGCGGCTGTCGGTGCTGCGCCAGGCTGCCGGCGACGAGCTCGTCGTTGACCAGCGCGGCGTGCTCAGCCTGTCGCCGCAGCTCAAAGTGGCAGCGCCGGTCGCAACCAGTGCACCGCTGCTCGCCACCTTCGACTACGACGACTGCGAGGAAGGCACGCGCTGGCTCGAGGGCCAGCGCGAGTCGCAGCTCTCACACCGGCGGACCGGCTTGCTGGCGGACGTCCGCGCCGCGGTGCAATCGGGGCAGCTCGACGCGGCGCTCGGCCTGGCCGACCAGTTGCTTGCGCTGGATCGCGAGTCGGAGGAGGCCTACCGCACGCAGATGGAAGTGCACTACCTGCGCGGCGACATCGCGGCGGCCATTGCCGTGTGGGACCGCTGCAAGGAGATGCTGCGCAAGCTCTACGGAGTGGCGCCTTCGGCCACGACACGACAGCTCGGCCAGACCCTGCTCAGCGCCGCGGCCGGTGCGGCCGGTACGACGGCCGCGACGCCGATGGCGATTCCGCTGACCGTGCTTCGTCCGCCGCGCCTGATTGCCCGCCAGCCGCTGCTGCAGACGCTGGCCTCGGCTTGGCGCAGCGGACTCACCTTGTGTGTCAGCGGCGAGGCCGGCTTGGGCAAGAGCCGCCTGCTGGCCGAGTTGGCGTCGGCGATCGGCCCCTGCGCGATGGCCTCGGCCCGGCCGGGCGACGCCAGCGTGCCCTACGCATCGCTCGACCGCCTGCTGCTGGTGGCGATCGATCGTTTCGAGCCCGTGCTGCAGGGCGACGTTGCTCGCCAGGCCGCGCGCGTGTTGCCCCGGCTGGCGGCGCTGCTGCCCGGCGCGGTACCGGCCGCGGTGCAGACCGACTACGAACGCCGGCAATGCCTGCAAGCGGTGAGCCGCCTGCTCGCGGACTGCGCGGCGCGCGGCTGCGGCGCTTTCATTTTCGACGACCTGCAGTTCGCCGATCTGGCCAGCGTTGAAGCCGTGACCGGGATGGCCGAATCGGGTGGGTCGGCGGCGTCGCCCGGCACCCCGCGGTTTGTGTTTGGTACCCGCGGCGACGAGCTCGCTGACGGCAGCGCCGCATTGCTGACCGCGCTGGAGCGTGGTGGCGGCCTGAAGCGCATCGAACTCGAGGCGCTGGAGCAAGCCGAGGTGGCCGAGCTCATCGCGTCGCTTGCCCTGCCCGGCTTCGATGCCCCGTCGTTCGCACACCGGCTGTGGCGCCAGGTCGGCGGCAATCCGGCCTTCGTGCTGGAGTCGGTCAAGCTGGTGCTCGCGCTCGGCGGGCCGGCCGCGGCCGGCTCCGGTGCGCTGCCGCTGGCACCCGATATCGTGGCGGTGATCGAGCGCCGCGTCGGCCTGCTGAGCCCGCAGGCGCGCCATCTGGCACAGCTCGCGGCGATTGCCGGTGAGAGCTGGAGCGTGCCGCTCGCAGCGGCGGCACTGGCCTGCGCGCCGCTGGATTTGAGCGCGCCGTTGCGCGAGCTCGAACTGCGCCAGGTGTTGTATGGGCGGCAGTTCGTGCACGACGTGATCGCGCTGGCCGTGCGGCGCACCATCGCGCAATCGGTGGCCGAGTTCATGCACCGCTTCGTGGCCGAGTACCTGTTGCTGCATGGCGGCGACGCAGCGCGCGTTGCTGCGCATTGGCTTGCCTGCGGCGAACAGCGGCGCGCGGGTGAAGCCTATTGCCAGGCGGCCAGCGCGGCCGAAAACGCCGCGCGGCCCGGCGAGCAATGCCAATTGCTCGATGCGGCCGCGGATTGCTACGAACGCGCCGGTGCGGCTGACGAGCTGTTCGCGGTATTGGAAGCGAGGCTAGAGACCTCGCGGCAGATTGGGCGCATGGCAACGCAGCTCGCGCAAATCGAGCGCCTCGAGGCGCTGGCCTGCACCGATGAGCAGCAGTTGCGCGCGCTGCTGATTCGCCGGTCCTGGCAGTCGGCGTACCCGCGCGAGGACGCGGCGGACGAGGAACTCGATGCGATTGCACGTGCGCGGGCACTGGGCCTGCCCGGCCTCGCCTTTCAGCTCGCCGGCCACGCCGCCTGGCGCATGGCGATTTGGGGCAAGGAGGCGCAGGCCCTTCGAACACTCGATTCACATCGGCCGTGGGTGATGAGCCAAGGCACGGTCAAGGAACGGGCTGATTTCCACCGCCTGCGCTCGGGCGTGCTGGGTTTGTCGGATCGGCTGCAGCCGGCCATCGAAGAGGCGACCCTGGCGCTGGCCGCGCAGCGCAGCGCCGGTCACCCGGAACGCATGTTGATCACACTCAACAACATGGGCCTGTTCATGCACTGGCGCGGCGACCTGAACCATGCGAAGACCGCGCTGTTGGAGGCCATCCGTTTGCGCGACCAACTGCATGGCCCGGGCACGGACATGCCCGATCTGCTGCTGGCGCTCGTGCTGCATGACCTGGGCGAGTACGCCGACGCCGAGCGCATGCTGGTGACGGCCGTCGACAACCTGCGCGCCCGCCTCGGCGATGCGCGCGGTGACGTTCGCGCTGATCTGGTGGCGGCCGAGAACCATCTGGCCCAACTGTGGATGACGCTCGGCCAGCCGGAACGATCAGCAGCGCTGTTGGCGGGCGACGACAGCGATCTGCCGCCCAGGTTTCGCTGGCGCCGCATGACCTTGCGCCTGCGCGCCGCGAGGGATCAAGGCCCCATCGCAGCCAAGCTGCGGGCGCAAGCGCAGACGATGCTCGAAATCCGCGACTCGCCTTTCAATCGAACGATGCTCGAGCTCGAAGCAGCCCTCGCGCTGGCGCCGGAACGCGCTCTGCAGGTGTATCCGCGCCTGATCGAGGATCGGGTGGTGCGGGAACGCCCGGGCTTGCTGATGCATGTGACGGCGCGCGCCGCTCGGGCGGAAATGGCCCTGGGCCACCTCGACGCGGCGATCGGTCAGGTGGCGCTGGTTCGAGAACAGCTCGCCAAGTGCACCCCTTTGGGCATCGAGCGCGCCGAGCTGTGGTGGATCATTGCCGAGGTGCTTCACGCCGCCGGCGACGGGGCCGGGCGCCTGGACGTGCTGCAGCGTGGCGCCGCCTGGCTGCTCAAGACGGCGCGTAGCCAGGTTGCCGAGCCGTGGCGCGAGAGCTTCCAGCGCGGCAATCCGGCCAACCGTCGCCTGCTGGCAGCGGCGCTTGCACCTTGATGCCGGCATCGGCGCGACGCGCCGGACGTTTGAGCCGAATCGCCGCGCCCAATCAGCAACGACGCGCCGGAGCGCTCGCCGCCGCCCCGAGCAGACCACGCTGTACCGCCTGGTCCAGCAACATGCGGCCAGCTTCGTCGCGCACACCTACAAGGACAAGCCCGGAACGCACGCGCCCAAGACCGGGCCCGAGTTCGACGAGTCGTTGCTGCAGGAATTCATTGTCGGCGTGCCGCAGGTGGCCGCGGTGTACGGCATGGACGAGCTCGAAAAGCACATGCCGGGCCTGGCGGGCTACTTCAAGAACGTCTGGACGCCGAAGGTGCAGAACACGCTGCTGACCGACCCGCGCTTCGCCAAAGGTCGCGCGAAGATCGACCCGGTGGCCAACCAGGCGGCGGCGCAGGCGCTG